>CABUOQ010000004.1 GCA_902493275.1 uncultured Bacillota bacterium
GGTCCTATAAAAATTTTTAGGGTTTTGAATAACGCTATAAAAAAAATTAGGGTCGACCCTACACTGCCAATAAAAAAGTAAACCTCCTATAATATGGTTGTTATTGCATAATCATAAGGAGGTTTACATGATTAATTATAATATATTATCCTCTTATGGTTTCAAGGATAATCAGATAAAAAGAGTCGATTATATATCTGAAAATAATGAAACCATTTTTTATATTGAATTATTTTCTAATCAACGTTCTTGTCCTTTTTGTTCTTTTAAAGCTTGTAAAATTAAAGAATATAAAACAAAGACAATTAAAGGATTATCTACTATGGGCACTAAGACTTATATTGAATACAAGCTTCCAAGATATTTTTGTCCACAATGTAAAAAAACTTATACTCACGATTTATCCAAATCAACTTATAAAAGCTTATCAAAAAAAGTAATTGATTCAATTATTAATGATTTCTCGGAAATGTTTACTTTTCGTCAAATTGCAGATAAGTATAATCTTACTTCTACTCAAGTAATTTCTTTATTTGATAAATATTGCCCTAATCTTAGAAACCCTATTGAAGAAGCTATTTGTATTGATGAATTTAGTAATACAAGGAAAAGCGAAGATAAATACGCTTGTTTACTTGTCGGTTTTTCTTCTCATAAAATTATCGATATTATCAAAAATAGAACTTTACCTTATTTAAGACAATACTTTGCAAAACAGCCTTTATCTCTTAGAGATAAAGTTAAATTCATAATTACTGATATGTATGATGGCTATATTACTATTGCTCATGAATTTTTTAGAAATGCAAAAATTGCCATTGATCCTTTTAATTACATGAAATACTTCACTGATGCTATTCAAAATATTCGAAGAAAGCTTTGTAATTCAGAACAATATCTTATCGATAAAAGTTGGATAGGTAAACATTGGAGATACTTAACAACTAATCCAGACAACTTGCCAAATTCATTAATGGTCTTACCTCCTGGTGAAACGATATCTTATAAAGATAGAATTATTAGATTTGTTAAACAAGATCCCGAACTTAATTATGCTTTTTGGTTACTTCAAAACTTTTTCGTTGAATCTAAAAAACTAACTTATAATAATGCTATTTCTTATATTGAAATGATTATTAATAATATGATTAATTCTATTTCTGATGAACTTAAACAATGTGGATATACTTGGCTTAATTATCATGAATATATTACAAATTCTTTCATTAAATTCAATGGTGTACGTCTTTCTAATGGTCCTATTGAAGGTATCAATTCTAGAGTTAAAACTCTTAAAAAAATTTACTGTGGATATCGTGATAAACAACGATTCTACAATAGAATTATTTTGATTATTAACAAAAAGGGTTTATAACCTTTTTTGGTTACAAACCCTTCACTGCCATTTTTTTTTGAATTTCTTTCGTCCCTTCAAAACCCTAAAAATTTTTATAGGACCTTCTTTTTATACAAAAAAAGAGAAAATCACCGGGCAATGATTTTCTCTATTTAAATTTTGTAATAAATTATTGAGCTTTAAAATTAATTACAATTGAATCGTAATAAGCGGCCCCACTCTTATTGTGTAAACGGAAGAATGTAGCACCTTCTACATTACATGGAATTGTATATCCATCTGCACTTTTATTAGCTAAACCAAATGTTCCAGCAGCAGTATCCAAATCAGCTGATAATGCTGATGTACCAAAATAGAATGATGTAACTGTTTTTGAATTTGTAAATTTTGCATCATTTGCAAAAATTGTTACACTTTCAATTTCTAGAGGGAAAGCACTTGTATTATATAAATAACCTTCTCCCTTACTATTTCCTTGCATTTGAATAGTATTTGATCCATTCATAATTTTATTATAAGTAAACTCAACAGTTGCTCCTTTATCAGTAAATGATGCTACAACATCTTCTGAAGGATAGCCTGTATTTAAATTCATATTGTCAACAGTCAATGCGAATGAAGTAGCAGTAACATCTGCATCCATAAAAGTAACGACAACTTCATTTCTAACTGATGCATTAAACTTATAAACACCTTCTTGTTCAGTTAAAGCAACATCATTGACTTTAACACTTTCAACTTTGTATCCAGTATTTGGAGTAACTATAACTGTAATTTCTTCACCATAAGTAATGTCCGAAGTTTTACTTAAAGACGCTGTACCTTTAGTTTCATCAACTGTAACCGAAGCGGTATATTTATATTGATTTCTATCCCCTTCTGATTCAAGATAGCCACTAAATTCTTTTACATTTGTCTTTGTATATAAGAAATATGTTCCAACAACTGTTACAACATCGCCTTCTTCAACATTTAAGTCTTTAAAATCTCTTGGATTAGAATAAGATAATACTGATTCTTTCCAAGAAAAACTTGTGTCTTTAGTTTCAGCTGAACCTAATCCATAAACATATACTGAATTACCGGTAGTTGGATCGACTAAATCAAAATTTCCAAAAGTTGTATTAACGATATTTGTAACTACACCTGTTAATCTAATTAATTTTGATTGATCTAAATCTGCATCTGTAAGAGTTGCAATTGATTTATCTTCAATTTCTGGTAATTTAGTTTTAACAGTTACGTTACATTCTGCGGTAAATGTTCCCTTTGTAACAGTAACAACAGCTGTACCAACTTTTAATCCTGTGATAAGACCATTTTCAACTGTAACAACAGCTTCATCTGATGATGACCAAACAACACTTTTATCGGTTGTATTTTCTGGAGCAACTGTAGCGACTAAAGTTTCAGTTGGATTAGCTACATCTTTTGTAATCTCTAAAGTTGTTGTTTCTTTATTTAATGTTACTCCTGTAGCCTCAACAATAGTTTCAGAACTAGACTCTTCAGTTGATGAAGATTCCTCACTTGAAGAAGACTCTATAGTAGAGCTAGATAATTCTTCACTTGAAGATTCTTCTTCTGAACTTGATTGTGATTCTTCGACACTGCTTGATGATTCAACATCTGACGAAGATTGTACATCGGAACTAACTACTGTTGATGAACTATTGCTATTTACCGATGACGAAATTGAACTCGTTGTCGCATTGTTACATGCTACCATGAACCCCATTAATGCGATAAGACTTAATGTGCGTAATGATTTTTTCATTTTAAAAAAATTCTCCTTTGCAACCCTATAGTAGCTATTTACATTTTCTATTTCAACTTTATTTTTTTATTTTTATTTTTTTTGGCTTTTTTTGTCGAAAATGTTATAATATTTAGCCTTTTTTGTATCAAATTTATCTTAATCAATTTTAAATAAATTAGATTAATTATGTTTATAGTTTAGATTTTTTCGCTATAATACTTCAATAAAATAGCGCTAATGAGAAATCAAGTTGCATTGACTATATCGTTTAAAGATAGTAAATGTCATAAAAATTTGATACCCGTATCCATTATTTGCTATCATTTAAAAAACTACATATTTCTTAGTTAATCATTATTCTATTTATTATAAAAACTTTATGTTTAAACTTATATTTCAAAGTTACTAAATCTTTATTTATTGAAGTGCTAAAATGTCATTGGAATCTATCATGATTCTATCCTCCTTAAATTGTTTCTTGACAATTCAATTATAAGTGAGGATTTTTTATTTTTGAAAGATGTAAAATTGTATGGGGTCATATTTTTTTGATTTTTCATAAAACCCCATAAGATTTTACAGAACCTAATATAGTTACTAGATTACATTTAACATATTGCGAGACTTTTTATCTCATATAAAACACGCATTTTGATTTATATTTAAATTAGTAATTACTAATTCCCTTATTTATATAATTTAAATTGATTATAAAAAATAAAGTTGAAATAGAAAATGTAAATAGCTACTATAGGGTTGCAAAGGAGAATTTTTTTAAAATGAAAAAATCATTACGCACATTAAGTCTTATCGCATTAATGGGGTTCATGGTAGCATGTAACAATGCGACAACGAGTTCAATTTCGTCATCGGTAAATAGCAATAGTTCATCAACAGTAGTTAGTTCCGATGTACAATCTTCGTCAGATGTTGAATCATCAAGCAGTGTCGAAGAATCACAATCAAGTTCAGAAGAAGAATCTTCAAGTGAAGAATTATCTAGCTCTACTACAGAGTCTTCTTCAAGTGAGGAATCTAGTTCGACTGAATCATCAAACTTTCAAACTTATTATCACAAATTTAGCAAAAATGATTTCGTATCAGCTGGAGGAAATACAGAAAACATTAATGGACTAATTTGGAATTATAGTCAATTTTCTTTTTTAGGTGGAGCTCAATATGGTGTTCAAATTGGCTCTAAAAATAATCCTCAAACATCTGATTGGACATTACAAACATCATTTCCAGATGGAGTAGAAGTTGCATCTTATAGTTTTGAAACTTGTAATGCATCTGGTGGTTCCGCTAATTATTCAGTCTCCTTTGGACAATATACGAAATCCGACACTTTTTCTAGTGCCAATGAATTAATTATTATAGAAGATAAAAATTTAAATGAACTTTCATCTTCTTTCTCTTTAACTTTAAAGTCAAACGCAAAAGCAATATATCTTTATTCAATCTCACTTAATCTTTACGTTCCTGAAGATGTCGATTTAAAAGTTTCAGGCGATGAAGAAAATGCTGCACCCGTAATTCCCGGAGAAAAAGATATTCCTAATATAAACTATCAACCAATGAGCAAAGAAGATTATTACCAGGGCATCAATTTAGATGATACTGGTGATACTCTAATTACTTCGTTAAGAACTAAAATTTCTAACATGACTAAAACCAGTTATGGAGACGCTAAAACTATGCTACAATACACCGATGAAAACCCAAATAAACCCGGTTATTTATACGGATTATATGATGGCGATAGCATTTTAGCTCAATGGGATAGTGGTGCTTCTTGGAATCGAGAACACGTATGGGCTTGTTCTCAAATGAAATTAAATGGAACTGATCCTCGTCCTAGTGAAAGTCAAAAAAATCACGCGACTGACCTTCATAACCTTCGAGTTGCTTGTCAAGTAGCAAATGGTGAACACGGAAATAAATTCTATGATGAAACCGATTCAAGCACTACATTATATCCAAATATAACTAAAACTCTAACTGGCTATCATGCTTATGAAGGTGATTTTAGAGGTGATGTAGCTAGAATATTATTCTACATGTTTGTCCGTTACGAAGGATTAGTTTTAAATGATGATTTAGATGTAAATAATGATGTCTCTATGGGTAAGCTATCTGTATTATTATCTTGGAATAAACTTGACCCAGTAGATGAATTTGAAACTCAAAGAAATAATCGTATTTACTCTTATCAAGGGAATCGTAATCCATTTATAGATTATCCCGATTTATCAGATAAAATATTTAATAACAACTAACAAAAAAAGTGTATCCGATATCTAAATGATAAAAGATACACTTTTTAATTGTCTTTTTTTTACTTTGAAGAATCTTTAAATGTAGTATGTAATAATTCGTGAGCTTTATGTGAGCCTGGGCATATGAGATAGTCCTCATATAGTTCTTTAATTTCTTCATTATCACATGAAATACGAACTTTTTTATTCTTATCGATAGAATAAATTCCTTGTTGGCGAGCTTTTATTACATCTATTTGCTCTAAATCACGACGTACTGGTTGTCCACCGCCATTAACACATCCACCAGGACATGCCATAATTTCGATAGCGTCATAATGAACTTCACCATTTTTAACTTTTTCAAGTACTCTTCCAGCGCCTCTTAATCCAGAAACTACACATAAATGTAAAACATTATCTCCAATTTCAACATTTGCTTCTCTAACTCCTGAAAGGCCTCTAACTGCAGTAAAGTTCACATCTTTAACTTCACCACATAGCCATTTAGAAGCTGTTCTCGCAACCGCTTCAATTACTCCGCCGGTATTTGCAAATATATCAGCTGCTCCAGTAGATTCACCTAATGGAGAATCAAAGTTACTATCTTCTAATGAATCTAGCATTATGCCGTATCTTTTTAACATTTCAGCATATTCTTTCACTGTTAATACAACATCGACATTAACTAATCCGTCATTGGATAATTCTTCTCTAGCTGCCTCTCTTTTCTTAGCTAAACATGGCATCAATGAGACAACGAAGATATTTTTAGGATCAATATTGTTTTTCTTAGCGAAATATGATTTACAAATTGCACCAAACATTTCATGAGGTGATTTACATGATGAAGGCAAACTTAATAACTCAGGATAAAATTGTTCGATATATTTTACCCAACCTGGACAACAGGAAGTGATAAGTGGTAAATCTTTTTTAGTTTGATAACGATGCAAGAACTCCGTTGCTTCTTCCATGATGGTTAAATCAGCACCGAAATTCGTGTCAAACACTCTATCAAATCCTAATTTTCTAAATGACGCTACCATCTTTTTAGTAACATCAGTTCCTGCAGGATAATTAAATTCATCACCTAAAGAAACACGTGTAGCTGGAGCAGTATTGACAACAACAAATTTATTTGGATCAGCTAATGCTTGCTCAACTAAATCAATATTTTCCGCTTGCATTAATGCTCCAGTTGGACAAACTTGTACACATTGACCACAACTTACACATCTATTTGGATCTGAAATCTTAGTTTTAAACCCTCTCATTGTTGGAGATATTGCTTCTATGCCTTGGACATGTTTACATACTGAAACACAACGTCCGCATAAAATACATTTAGAAGCATTTTTGACAAGACCTCTAACAACATTAGTCTCATTCTTTTGTGAAATTTCTCCCGAAAAGCGAATTTTTCTAATTCCTAATTCAGCGGCCAATGCTTGAAGTTCGCACTTACCATTTTTAGCACAGCACAAACAATCATTTGGGTGATTAGATAAAAGTAGTTCAACCACAGTCCTACGAGCATTTCTAACTCTTTCATTGTTTGTTGTAACTTCCATACCTTCATAAATTTGTGTTGCACATGCTGGAAGAAGATTTCTTTTACCTTTAACTTCTACCATACAAACACGACATGAAGCGGGTTTATGTTCGTGATGAGTTTCTTCATGGAACATATAACATAAAGTAGGAATTCTAATTTTATATTTACGAGCAACTTGAAGAATAGTCATTGAAGAATCTTCAGAATAGTCTTTACCATCAATTTTAATATTAACTAACATCTTTTTTCCTCCTTTAACTATTTAATAATTGCTTTTGGCTTAGCAGGGCACTTTGTAAGACATGTACCACATTTGATACATTTGGAAGTATCAATTCTATATGCATTTAGACGTGGGTTCTTACCGAATTCCTCAGTCTTATATATAGCGTTAACTGGGCAATTTCTTGCACACATACCGCATCCTAAGCAATTCTTAGTAATTATTTCATAATTCACCAAATTTTTACACGATCCAGCAGGACATTTTTTATCAATGACATGCGCTAAATATTCATCATAGAAACCATTCATTGTCGAAATAATTGGATTAGGCGCTGATTGACCAAGAGCACATAAAGAGCAATCTTTTATGACCTCAGATAATGCTTTAAGCTCTTCAATGTCTTCCATAGTTCCTAAGCCATCAGTAATTTTATTTAAAATTTCAAGCATCCTCTTATTTCCGATACGACATGGAGTACATTTGCCACAAGATTCTTCTACGGTAAATTCAAGATAGAATTTAGCAATATTTACCATACAATCGTCTTCATCTAAAACGATCATTCCCCCACTACCCATCATTGAACCTTTTTCAACTAAATTGTCATAATCAATTGGAGTATCCAGATCTTTTTCACTTAAACAACCTCCACTAGGTCCACCTGTTTGCACCGCTTTAAATTTTTTACCATTTTTTATTCCACCGCCGATATCATAAATAATTTCTCTTAAAGTGGTTCCCATTGGAACTTCAACTAAACCGACATTATTAATTTTTCCAGCAAGAGCAAATACTTTTGTTCCTTTAGACTTTTCTGTTCCTAATTCAGCAAATTTTTTACCACCATCTAAAACAATTACCGGAATATTAGCCCAAGTCTCAACATTATTAACATTTGTTGGTTTATTAAATAAGCCTTTTACCGCAGGAAAAGGGGGTTTCAAAGTTGGCTCTCCTCTTCTTCCTTCAATTGAGTGAATAAGCGCTGTTTCTTCACCACAAACGAAAGCACCAGCTCCGTATTTAATATTGATATGGAAAGAAAAATTAGTTCCCATAATGTTATCGCCTAACAAACCTAATTCAGTTGCTTGTTGAATTGCCACTTGTAAACGATGAACCGCTAAAGGATATTCTGCACGAATATATATTTCACCTTCATTTGCGCCGATACAATATCCCGCAATAGCCATTGACTCTAAAACTGAATGAGGATCACCTTCTAATATTGAACGATCCATGAAAGCACCAGGATCACCTTCATCAGCATTACATATAATATACTTTTTTTCAGCAATAGAAGCCTTTGCAAATTTCCATTTTTGTCCTGTAGGGAAACCTGCTCCGCCTCTTCCTCTTAATCCAGAAGCAATAACTTCATTAATAACTTCATTAGGAGTCATTTCAAATAAAGCTTTAGCTAAAGCTTGATAACCTCTTACAGCAATTGATTCAGTAATTAATTCTGGGTCAATAATACCACAATTTCTTAAGGCAATACGATGTTGCTTTTTGTAGAAATTAATATTATCTTGTTTTGCTACTCTTTCACCATTTTCATTTTTATAAAGTAAATCTTCAACAATTTTATGCTCGATAATATGTTGTTTAATTATTCTCTCAGCGTCTTCTGGCTTTACTTTAGTATAAAAAGTATGATCTGGATATATTTTTACAATCGGGCCCCTTTCACAAAATCCAAAGCAACCTGAAATAGCAATATCGACACGATCATCTACTCCACATTCTTTAGCCCAATGTTTTAAATTTTCAACAATTTCTGGAGAGCGTGATGAAGTACAACCTGTTCCACCACAAACAGAGATATAATATTTTTCGCTTTTATCTAATTCTTTTTGTCTAAAATTTACAACGTCTTTGACGTTTTCATACATTTGTAATAATTCTTCTCTTGAGCTTATCTTTTTGCACATAGTTTTCTCCTAATACTCTGCTAAAATGCCTTCAAGGTCATCAACAGTTAAATTTCCATATGTTTTTTCGTTTATTTGAACAACCGGTGCAAGTCCACATGCACCAACACATCTAAGTGTTGTTAAAGTAAATTTTCCATCAGGAGTGGTTTCTCCGTTTTTGATATGTAATAGCTCCTCTAACTTTTCTAATAATTTGCCTGACCCTCTAACAAAACAAGCTGTTCCTAAACAAACGCTTATAACATTTTGACCTTTAGGTTCCATTGTAAAAAATGAATAAAAAGTCACGACGCCATAAACTCGCGAAACATTAATTCCAAGTTTATTAGCAATATGCATTTGAACCATCATTGGCAAATATCCAAATATTGCTTGAGCACGATGCAATATTGCGATTAATTCTGATGGATTATTATCTAACGATTCAATAAAAATATCTAATTCATCAAACATCTCTTTATTTGTTTTCATAGTCTCTCCTTCTTTTTCCATGTTTATTATAAATAGAAGTGAATATAAAAAAAAGAATAAATCTCATATTTCGATATTTTTTTATCAATTATAATCAAAATCTTCTTTTTCTTCTAGCTACAAAATATTAATGATATTGTATAGAAACAATTTTGCCAGCTTTTTCAAGAGTATTTTTCAAATTTTCAACGATTTTCATTTTCATGGAAACATCGATTGGTAAATTCTTATGAGCTGGATTTAAGGTTGTTCCCACAAAAAGATTAATGTGACTAGCTCTTTTTAAAATCAAATTAGCGATTAGTGTTGCTCCATCTTTTTTAGATAAACTTTTATCACTGACATCTTTTTCATCTAAATATTTTTGAGTCACCTCTAAAACTTTACCTAATGTTATAACTCCCTCTGTAACTAAATCGATACCTTCTATAATAGCTATTGGAGGAACATCTGGAGAATAATACGCTAGTGTTGTTTTAATATCTTTCTTTAAATATTTTGCCATGATTTTAGAAGTTGTACCTCCACATACAACTTTTAATCCCTCTCTCTTCATAAAGTTTTCCGCAACCATTAAATCATCTTCTTGATTCATAGGTGGACCAACTAAAATATTTACTGCGAGAGGTTTACAAACTCTTAAAGCACAAATTGTAGTGTCATCGCCTGGCTCATTCATATAAAGGGAATTACATGATTCACCCACTAAAGCGGCAATCTGTCTAGCAGATAAAGATTTATCATAATTTGCGATAATATATGCAGCAATATCATCGATGGACCAGCCAAGATTCATCGTCTTACCTATCCCAGCATGAGGAGCGCCATCAGAACAAAAAACAATGCAATCGTTTTCTTTTGCTTCAATATTGGAACAATAGACAACTTTATTCATAATCACCTTTTTTGTTCTTTCTAAATTAAATAATTGCCCATCACGAATATATATAAGCGGCGGATTATCAAACTCAAAAATATATCCTTTTCCATCATGATCAATGTGAATTACTGTAAAAGTCGAATAAGCAACTTTTCTCACAGAACAAACTGGTAAAGTGGATATAATAGAGAAAAGACAATCTTCAATTTCTGCGCCATTTGCCATCATTAAACATAATAATTTAGATGTTAATGTTGCTAAAATATTAGCTTTAACTCCCGAGCCCAAACCATCAGCAAGAACAATAGTTGTACTATCTTCTTTTCTGACTATTTCGACTTTATCACCACATAATTCTTCACCAACATGGTTTAAAGAAACATACCCGTCATCAATAAAATACTTCATAATTAATCCTTTAAACTATTTTTAAAATTAACTAAAGCAATTTTTGCCTCGGCTGTTGATTCACCAAGTAATGAAGCAATTTCTTGAACCGCTGCCATTTGTTTATTAATAACTTGATCAGTCACTTTAATCATTTCTTGTCGCAATTGTTTCATTTTCTCATCATTTAAAATCTCTTGGGTTACATCTTTGTAAATTGCAAATGCAACATTATGCTCACTAACTACTGTAATTGAAACATCGAAATATTTATTTGTTTTATCATTATATACTATTACCGATTTGATATTTTCTTTTTTATCAATAGCGATTAATAATTCAGGTAAATCAATATATTCTTGGTAAAAATGACCAACAGCTGTCTTGTTTATTTGTAAATATTCAAACGCTCTTTCATTAACATCAATTAAAACACCTTTATCATTTATAGTAATAATTCCATTAGGGGTATGTTGAATGATTTCGTTTGATATTGATTCTGCTTTATTTTTTAAATAAGGCATACAAAACTCCGGATCAGCTAAACCATTATATACAGCGATAGCTTTTTCTCTACAAGTATTATATCCACAAGCTCCACAATTGATTTCATCTTCTTTTTTGTATTTAAATATATGCGCTAAAATTTTCTTTATCTCTTCTTCAGAAGGAATTTTATGATTATTATCTAATGGCTTAAATGTTGTCGATAAATCAACTTGAACTTTCTTTTCTTCATCAATATATTTAGAATTTTTAACATAATGTCTAACTATAGAATTATCTTTCATTTTAGGTTTAGTGGATATTTTCATAGGTCCATTAATACAACCACCATCACACATATTCATCTCAATAAAAACATTTTCTAAATCATCGATATTCTCTAAGATGTTTTTTATTTCTTGTACACCATCAACTGAGATAGTATCGTAATTAGAATTAAGTTTATTAAACGATTTAATTATACCGCGATGAATTGGATAATAGCGTGATAGATTATGGCTTGATCCTTTATCTTCTATATCTTCAAAAGAAATGCTTTTTTCTTGCAACATTTCATTAAATTCTTCAAATGATAAAGCACAATCGATAACATGGGATTCAATTGCTTCTTTCTTTTTAGCAATACATGGTCCAACAAAAACAATATGTAAATCATCACCATATTCTTTTTTTAAAATTCTTCCATGTGCCACCATTGGAGATACAATTGGAGCAAGATATTTAATTGCCGAAGGATAATTTAAGCATATAAAAGTATTAACTGCTGGACATGCTGTAGTTATAAAAGATTTATGTACATTTTTATCCAAGATTCGTCCGTATTCTTCTGTAACATATTGAGCCCCACGCGCTGTTTCTTCAACAATTGAAAATCCCAACTGACTCGCCGCTTTCTTAAAAGCATCAAACGATACGACATCAAAGTTACTAATAAAAGAAGGCGCTACAGATAGAGCCACTTTTTGAGGATGATTTTTAATTAAATTTTTTACAAAATCTATTGATGAAATAACTTTTTTAGCATTTTGAGGGCATACATTAACACAATTACCACATAAAATACATTTATCTTCAATAATTTCTGCTTTATTATTAACAAATTTTATCGCCTTCACGGGGCAATGTCTTAAGCAAGAATAACAATCCTTACATGATTCAATATCAAACTTCAAATAATCCATATATTACCTACTTCTTTATTTTAGTTAAAATTTTTTCTTTAAATATTTCTTCTATAGTATCCGGATTAGCATTAGAGACTAATTCATCATCAATCATCATCGAAACCCCATTAGCGCAATTGCCTAAGCAAAAAGAGGCTGATAATTCCACATCGTTAATCAAATGATATTCCTTAATTAACTCTTGTATTTTAGTAATAACTTCATGAGATCCTTTTAAATGGCATGAAGAACCAACGCAGATTGACACTTTCATATATAAAAATCCTTTACTAAAATAATTTTATACTTTAAATAGTAAAATTGTAAATATCTTATTTGCCATTAACTTTTATTTTTTAGACAACTGATACTGCTTTAAAAGTTCCACCCTTAAATTCAACACCATATTGATTAACGAAATATATTGTTAAAATTTGTTTTTTCTTATCAATATAATATTTTTTTATTCCCATCAAAACCTGTTCTTTAGATATTCTCATTCCTATTTTAAAAGGCGCAGATATAATATATTCATAAATATAATTTTTTCCTTTATTTAAAAAGACTATATAATGATATTCATTAAAATATTTTTCATAAAGATATTTGTGATAAGAAAAATCAGAGCCGCAATTAAATGTCACAACAATCAATCTTTGTTCATCTTTTTGAGCACATGTCACCAAAGTTCTTTTAGCCTTATACGTGTATCCAGTTTTACCACCAATACAATATTCATATTGTCTTAATAGCTTATTTTTGTTAACCCATAGCCCCTTTAATGGATTGGTATAGCTTTTTGTAGAAACTATTTGTTCAAAAACTTCATTTTGCATGCAATAAGCCATCAATATTGCCATATCATAGCAAGAAGAAATATTACCTTCATCGAATATATCTAACCCTGAAGGATTATGAAAAATAGTATTTCTCATTCCTATTTCCTCAGCCTTTATATTCATCAGTTCCACAAAACTATCGATATCTTTTGCAATGTTTTCTGCAATTAATACCGCCGCATCATTACCACTTCTTAATAACAATCCATATACTAAATCAATAACTGTGATTTGATCTCCTACTGATAAATATATTGATGATCCTTCGATTGTATTTATTATCTCACTGACAGTAATCACTTTAAATAGATCATTTGATTCAATAGCTATTATTGCCGTCATTATTTTTGAAATAGATGCGACAGAGTATGAAGAATTAATATCTTTTCCTTCTAATACTTCATTAGAATAAGCATCAATAACAATATAATTTCTTGCTTGATAAGAAGTATCAGCTTTAGCGTTTATAGTTGAAGGAAGCAATAAAGAAATAGATATTAAAATTAAAAAAAATATTTTTTTCATACTTTATCATATTATTTATTTTTTAAATTAAGAACTATATCAAATTATAATTATTATATTTTAAACGTTTTAATAATTATTTTAATTCATACATTAGTCTAATTATAATTTGCTACTTTTTCAGTTCTTGAATATTATAACATTTTATCTGTTTCTTCCTTTATATATGGTTTTAGCTCATTAAATTTTTACATTTATATCTTAATCGACTTATTAACCGAATAGCACAAATATTATCAAGATTATTGACATTAAAAAATTAACTCCATAGTATTTTCATCAAATTGCTAAATACTTTTTCTTAATATAAAATCACTTCATAATTTAACTGATACCAAAAACTTCGTTTTTTTCTATTAATATTAGCTATGATTATTGCAATTTTTCTTGCCTTAAAAAGAGAATTATTTATATTTCTTCCAATAGAAAAAGGTAGTCAATTATCACTGACTACCCCATAAGATTTTACGTTTTTCTTATGTCTTTTAATCATCTTAAAATTCCTTAAGATTTTAAAAAGCCAATTATTTCAAACTTAATTGCGCTTATAATAAATGCATTTAATCTAAATCAAAATACTCATTTAGAATTTTCAAAAATTTATCTCGGTCAGCAAGATTAGCTATATATTCTATAAATTCACCTTCTTTTGTAAATTTAGATAAAATGTCATATCCCTTTTTACCTCTACTTTCATATGAAAACACTATCATCTCATTAGAATCCATATACATTAAAATTGCATTCTTTAATGGTAAATTGGCACAAGTGTAACGCTTATGTAACGTTATAGTTGAGAGATCATCTATAAATGATATCTAGCCGGATCACACCCAGTTAAACCAACTAGCATACCCGCTAAAATTAAATGCATCTTTTTCATTGTTTTCTCCTTCCTAAAATGTAAGCTATGTTTCTTAGTTACATCCATTTTTTATTACATTCACCTTCAGTTATTTAAAAAACAACAAACATTTATTTAGTTACAAATATAGTATCACCAATACTAATTCGGCCTTTATTTCTGCTGGTATTAGGTGTTTCTTTATGAGCTAAATATCTAATCCTATATGTTCCATCTAAGAAATCATATTCAATATTCATTTGGTTTGTTCTATCTGTTGGTAACCCTATTGCAAGTAAATCAACTGCGTTAATCCAGTTATTATTTGCATCTAAGTATTGAATATATGCATAATCGCCATTTAATGAATACATATTTTCACTGGCACTCCACCAAGAAAGATTCGTACTTAATTTATATATTGGTTCATCAAATTCTAAAGTTAGATAAGCATCCCCAGCACCTATTCTATTTGGTGAAAGATTTATATATTCTTCTTCAATATATCCACATCTTAATCTATCTGTATTAAAACTTAAATCTTCAATACTTATAGTTGAAGTTTTAATTTCTTCATTTTCGAAATAATATCTTTCATCGAAATTCCAATCTGCTGGACTTATTGAATATTCACTTGTATGAACATCTCCACATCCACAAATATACTTAGTAACATTACCATTAGTCATTGATACATTATATGAATGTTTGTGTGACCCGGTATATTTAATTGTGAAATAACCATAAATAGTGGCACTATTAATAATAACCTCAGCACTTTTTGTATCTCCAGGCCACCATCCAAAATGCGCAAGAAATTTGTCATCTTTACAACCATACGCTACAACCACATGACTTTTTCCATTACTAATGGTAGAATCATAAGATTGTAATACTAATAAAGTTGGTAATCCTTCGGCAATATACTCTTTTGGTCTTTGATGTGTATATAATAATGAACCATGTCTATATTCAGTATCTTCTATTAAATCTGAACAGTTATCTTCCATGTAATCTAATAAAGTATCATTCAATTCAACATTTAACATAGGATAACCAGCTGAATCCCAACCAATTCCCATAAAAGTATGCATATATTTATCAAACAAATAATCTCTCATTGCATATGTTGTACCAGGCATATTTTGCCAATCTTTAAAATCATAGGATTCAATATCTTTGTATGTAGTTGTAACTGTTTTACCTAAAGGTTCAGAAGTAGTATGATCAAAAACCCACTTGTCTTCATCAGAACTTCTCGTGAGAGTTGATTCCTTTACATAATATCTTGCATCATAGTATGTATTATTAGGAATAAAATCATCATTATAAAATGTATCATAATAGCTTAAAAGCATTGATAATGCGGTAGTACCGCACTCCCCAAACCAATTTTGAGGAAAATATTTTAGTTTCCTAAAATAATCTGCTTTATTAACTACTGTATACCCATATGCATCAGTATATGTTGTTGATGAATCAGGTACAGGTTCACTAGCCCTTGTTTGTAACAACGGATTCAAGACATAAGCAAAACCAGAGTATTCTTCAATTGATGATACAGCACCTGTAAATATGTCAGTTACGACATCATTTTGTTCTACAAAATAATTGCTAGGTCCTAAATAAAATTTATCTCCAGCTAATTCGTAATATGGTGAATTATTTTTTAAAGACCCTTCAATAAAATTTCCATTTGAATCTTGTATTTCATAATAATTATCACCTTCAATCAAAACAAATTCATTACCAACGAAATCACTTATAATTTCTACGTTATTTGATCCTATACTCATTGGAGCAATTGTTAATAATAAAGAGGTTGTCAATAGAGTAATTAATCCAGTTGTCATTTTATCTTCCACCCCTCTTATATTTTACCATTGATATAATTATACAAACAATACTACTAATTAGTGTCGGATCAAACAGTACCATCGTACTTACAAGTTCATATTTCAAAGGATCAACACTAACAAGCCAGTGTTTATTAAAATTTAAAATTCCAGGAAAATTATAGTTTAATGAATAATAATAATCTCCTGTTCTAGGCCGATACAAATAAATGAAATTTTGTATAGTGATTGATAACACAGCTAAAAATAAAATTGATAATACTATATAATCTATAAAACTTCTTTTTTTATGTGTTAACAAAGTATATACGCAAATTATAATCACTAAGATTAGCAATATAGGAATCAATATCCCAAAACTATATAAAACGTCATGTTTAAACAAACCTATTAAAAACATTAATGTTGAATAAAAGAATATAATTAAGCTAATTTTCAATGAAAAATTACTTTCTTTTTTTGTTATTTTTTCTTTTTTAGTATCTTTCATTTTATCATATCACCGCCTTATAACTTATTTTTTTGTCAAAATAATTAATGAATATCAAGGGGAGAAAGAAATCAAAATCTTCGCCCCCAGTATTTTAAATATTTACTCAATGTGATTCTAATACATTATCTATTTTACAAGTATATATTAAAGTTTCTGTTTTGTGTTCTGCAAATTGTCTCATGATAACACTACCATCTCATTAGAATCCATATACATTAAAATTGCATTCTTTAATGGTAAATTGGCACAAGTGTAACGCTTATGTAACGTTATAGTTGAGAGATCATCTATAAATAATATGTACCTGGATCACAACACCCAGTTAAACCAACTAGCATACCCACTAAAATTAAATGCATTTTTTCATTTCTTGTTCTCCTTTTTATTTAAGCCAATATAGAAACGTAAATGGAAAAGCTAACATTGTTAACGCAAAATATCCCCATGCATTTCTTTTTATTTCTTCACTATGTGTTCTTCCCTCTACTCCGCCTAATATATCAGCCAATGTCTCCCATGGAGAAAAATAATATGTTCTAGGATTATCGCCATATGGTCCTAGTTGTGATGGTGAAGGAATACCTATAGTAAATCCATATACAGCAATTTCCATCATCATTAATTGCCAATTATGTCCTCTTTCATGTCTTAAATCATCTATATTACTACCTTTTTTTAAGAAAATAGCGCTAAATGAACCAGAACGATCAAGCTCAGTCCTAAATACTGGAACTCCTTTATAAAAAGATACATAATTTGAATTTACTGTGGCTGACTCGTTACTATTAAAAGGATTCCAGTTAATACTACACATATCAGCCCATGCGCCTTCGCCATTATTGAACATAAAAGCACCTAGAGCCCATATACTCATTACAGCATAGCTTCCAATAGAAACCACTACTTGTAAAGCTAGACCTCCTATTGGTGTAAACGCTAAAATAAACATTCCTATATAAAATATTGCTAGAGCGCTATGTCCACTTGGATCGACAAACATAATAGGATTATCCTTACAATACATATAAAGATTAAGGCCATTAATCTGATGTCTAGTTTCATCTAGAATAGATAAGCTGTCTGGAGAAATAAATCTTCCAGTTTCAGGATCATAATATCTTCTTTGTAGAAAATATAATCCTAATATTACATCATAATAATATCCTCGATATCTAAATGGATTTTTATTTCCAATTGATGATGCATCTGTATCTTCTTCTAATGAAGAATTTAATACCTTACATCTTCCATATGCATCATAGATATATCTACTTATTATTGCCCCGTCTTCATTATAGATATATGTTATATCTCCTTGAATATTTCTTTGATAATAATATCTATTTTCATGATATATAAAACCTACTAACTTTTCAAGAATATAGATAAACGTCATTTCGCCTTCAGCTAATACTTTATTACTACTATCATTTAAGGTTGTTGTAATATCATATGGATGAGTTGCTTTTCTTTTTGATATAATTTGCCCATCAATATTTCTAGTTATACTTGATAATTTATTTGATATCGAAGATAATGTCCCATCTTTATTCCAGCACACAGAAGAATATCATGATGAAAACGAAGGACGTTATGGTTTCTTATTAGACTTTATAGACTAATTATATATAAAAATTAATCTTAATAGATAACTATTCCCTATAGTGGTTTTTTTACTATTTGAGAATAATTTCTAGGATATTTTTTATTAGTATTTTTTATTTTTTTTATAAAAATATTAATACGATAATCATTATTCGTTATTAAGTTAACCTCTTCTATTTTAGAAACTTCACAATCAAGTTCTAAAAACGCTTTTTTACACTCATTAATTTCCTCAATTCCTTGTTTACCTTTTAAGGCAATAAAATATCCATCAACCTTAACTAGAGGCATTACTATTTCTAATAAAATATTTAATCTTTTAACAGCCCTTGCTGTAGCATAATCAAATTTTTCTCGATTCATTTTAGCGTAATCTTCACTTCTTTGGTTGATAATATGAACGTTTTCTAAATGGAGTTCATTAACGACTTTAGTTAAAAAATTACATCTTTTGCTTAATGGTTCCAGCAAATACACATCCAAAGTTGGATAAGCTATTGCTAAAACCAATCCTGGAAAGCCAGCGCCTGTTCCAACATCAATCAATTTTTTATTATTCAAATTCTCATTAAAAGAAAACAAAAGTGAATCAAAAAAATGTTTTTCGTAAACTTCTTCTTTATTAGTTATCGCAGTTAAATTCATTACTTTGTTTGTTTCGATAAGAAGATTAAAATAATCATTAAATTTCTGCAATTGTTGAGGTGACAACTTTAATTTTCTGTTTATGCATTCATTATAAAATTCAATTTCATTCATTTACTTTTTCCTTTTTAATGTACAGCAATAATTGAGCGATATCAGAAGGATTGACACCAGAAATTCTAGATGCTTGTCCGATGGTTAAAGGATCGATTTCTTTAAGTTTAGCTCTTGCTTCTAACGCTAAGCCATCAATATGTAAATAATTTAAACCCCTAGGAATTTTTAATTCCTCCAATTTTCTCATTCTTTCAGCGTCTCGTTTTTCTTTTTCAATATAACCTTCATATTTTATCATTATTTCTAATTGTTCTTTTCCTAGGTTATCTAATGGTTTTAAGTCTACAAATCTCTCAACATCTGATATTTTAACACCTGGTCTTCTTAAAAGATTTGCAACACTCATTCCGCCACGAAAATCTTGTATTCCTAAGCTTTCCATATATTCAACATTTTTTTGATTTCCAGATAAAATAGTTTTTTCTAGAATTTCTTTATTTTCTTTTAAGTTACTTTTCTTAATTAAAAACTGATTATACTTTTCATCGCTTATTAATCCAACTCTATGTCCATGTTCATATAGTCTTAAATCAGCATTATCGTGACGCATTAACAAACGATATTCCGCTCTAGAGGATAATAGACGATATGGCTCCAATGTTCCTTTGCTTATTAAATCATCTATCATTACTCCAATGTAAGCTTCATCACGCTTTAATATTAATGGTTCTTGATTTTTTATTTTTAACGCGGCATTGATTCCTGCTAATAGACCTAATCCCGCCGCTTCTTCATAACCAGAAGTTCCACATATTTGACCAGCACAATATAATCCAGGCCATCTTTTTACCATTAATGTAGCGTCAAATTGTGTAGGATAAATTGCATCATACTCTATCGCATACGCATATTTTAATATTTCAGCATGTTCAAGTCCTTTAAGAGAATGAACCATTTCTAATTGAATATGCTCTGGCATTGAAGTAGAAAATCCTTGTAAATAAATAGAGTCGTTATATTTTGATTCTGGCTCTAAAAAAAGCTGATGTCGTGGTTTATCTGCGAAACGAACAATTTTATCTTCTATCGAAGGACAATATCGTGGACCAACACCAGTCACAAGTCCACCATATAATGCACATTCATGAATATTATCTCTTATTATTTTGTGAGTCTTTTCATTGGTATATGTTAAATAACATTTAACTTGCTTTTCCAACGGCAAATTAAATTTATCATCGAAAGAAAAACATAAATTATCGCCTTCCATTCCATATTGTGGTTCTAACTTATCCCAATCAATAGAAGATGCTTTAATTCTTTGAGGAGTACCAGTTTTTAAACGGAATATTTTAATCCCCATTTCCGCTAGTTTTGGTGACAATCCTTGAGACGATTTTTCACCATCTGGTCCTGCCACCATTGATTTATGACCAACTAAAATATTTGATTGCATATAGGTGCCTGTCGTTAAAATAACTGCTTTAGAAGAAATTTCTTTTTCTTGAATTTTAACGCCATATACGCTTTTATCATCATGAAGTAAATCATCAACCATTCCTTCCATCAATGTTAAATTATCACAATTAAAAGCATACTCTTGCATTATAGCAGGATAATCTAATTTATCTTCTTGAGCTCTTAAACATTGAACACCCGGTCCTTTAGAAGTATTTAACAATTTTATTTGAAGAGCGCCACGATCCGCTCCTTTTCCCATCATGCCGCCTAAAGCATCAACCTCACGAACAACGATTCCTTTAGCTGATCCACCAATTGAAGGATTACATGGCATATTGGACATTTTCTTAAAATTTAAACTTATCAATAGTGTCGATAGATTCATATGGGCACAAGCCATTGCTGCTTCCATACCAGCGTGACCTCCTCCGACAACTATAACATCAAAATCATATTTCATTTTAACCAATACTGCCTTCCATATCCATTTTAATCAATCGATTCAATTCAACCGCATATTCCATTGGAAGTTCCTTTGAAAATGGTTCAATGAAACCCATGACAATCATTTGAGTAGCATCTTTTTCTGATAGACCTCTACTCATTAAATAAAATAACTGATCTTCATTAATTTTTGACACTGTAGCTTCGTGTTCTAAAAATGAAGTATCATTATTTATTTCATTACTTGGTATGGTATCCGATGCAGAAATATCATCTAATATCAAAGTATCACATTCAACATGTGACTTTGAATTTTCCGCTTTAGGACCAATATATACTCTTCCACGATAATTAGCAACCCCGCCTCTTTTTACTATCGATTTTGAAATAATAGTTGATGTGGTATTGCTAGCCATATGTATCATTTTAGCTCCTGCATCTTGATACTGATCTCTATCCGCTACAGCAATTGAGATGCATGTTCCTTTAGCGCCATCACCAGCTAAAACGCAACATGGGTATTTCATATTTATTTGAGAGCCAATGTTACCATCAATCCATTCCATTAAACCGCCTTCTTTAACTAAAGCTCTTTTAGTAACTAAATTAACAATATTATTAGACCAGTTTTGAATTGTTGAATATCTACATCTTGCACCCTTTTCGACAATAATTTCAACTACAGCAGCATGTAAAGAATCCATTGAATATATCGGTGCAGTGCACCCTTCAACATAATGTAAATCAGCGCCTTCATCAACAATGATTAATGTTCTTTCAAACTGTCCCATTTTTTCATTATTAATTCTAAAATAAGATTGCAAAGGCTTTTCTAATTTCACATTTTTAGGAACATATATGAACGATCCTCCTGACCATACAGCTCCATTTAATGCTGAAAATTTATTATCTTGATAATTTACTACTGTATTAAAATACTTTTTAAATAATTCTGGGTATGTCTTTAATGCCGTATCAGTATCTAAAAATATAACACCTTTATCTTCTACTTCTTTTAGCATATTGTGATAGACAACTTCAGATTCATATTGAGTTGACACTCCAGCTAAATACTTTTGTTCAGCCTCAGGTATTCCTAATTTTGAAAAAGTATTTTTTATAGTTTCTGGAACATCATCCCAGTTTTTTTCAACTTTTTCACTTGGTCTTATAAAATAGGTGTATGAGTCAAAATCTAAATTTGTTAGTGAAGGTCCAAATTTAGGCAATGGTGAAGCCAAAAAATAATTCAAAGATTTTAATCTAAATTCTAACATCCAATCAGGCTCATGTTTTAATTTAGAAATCTCTCGAACAACGTCTTCATTTAATCCTTTATCAGTTTTTAAAATAGAAACATCTTTATTTTTAAAACCATATTTATATTCTTCTTTTTCCATAAACTATTTATATTCCTCAAGTATTTTACTCATACCATTCCACCCTATTGTAGCGCATTTTATTCTCGCCGCTTGTTTAGAAGTGTTCATAAATACAATGGCTTCATCTAAACAATCAGGGTCATATTCTTCTTCATGAATCATCGCTAAATAATTTTTAATGATAACTTTAGCTTCTTGTATCGTCTTTCCAGTCAAAAGCTCACTCATCATCGATGTCGATGATTTAGATATTGCACATCCGACTCCATGCCAGCATACATCAACTAAAATATCATTTTCGATTTTTGCTTGTACATATATTTTATCAATGCAAGAAGTTGAATCCATATACATTGTTTGATAAGACGGATCACTTTCTTCACGATAATTTCTCGGATTAGAATAATGATCCATAATAATTTCTCTCATCATTTCTTGATTAATTGAAATAGGCATCTAAAAAATCTCCACCTTTCTTTAATGCTTCCACAAAAGTATCTATTTCCTCAAAAGTATTATAAAAATATAAAGAGGCTCGAACCGTTGCTTCAGTTTTTAATTTATTCAATAAAATTTTTGCGCAATGCTGTCCTGATCTAACAGCAATCCCATATGAATTTAATAATGTTGCTTCATCTTGAGCAAATACATCTAAGACATTAAAAGTAATTATTGCTGAATTTGATTTTTCATTATAAATTTTAACATTTGGTACTTGTTTAAGTTTTTCTATCGCATATTCTTTAAGTTCTTTTTCATATTGACATATATTATCCATTCCTATTTTTAATAAATAATCTATTGCCGTACCTAAACCGATTACTCCAGCAATATTTTGCGTTCCCGCCTCAAATTTTAAAGGTGGAAATTGATAACCTATATTGCCACACATATCAAACTTTGTATTCATTCCTCCACCAGTTAAAAGAGGATTCATTTTATCTAATAATTCATACTTGCCATATAACACTCCAACACCTGTTGGTCCACACATTTTATGCCCAGAAAAAGCAAGAAAATCTACATCTAAATCTTTAACATCTATACTCATATGGGGTACTGATTGAGCGCCATCTAACACAAAAACCGCTCCTATTTTATGAATTTCTTTTGCAAACGATTTGACATCAAAATCATATCCTAAGACATTGCTTACATGTGCCAAAGAAACAATTTTTACATGCGAATTTAATGATTGTTTAAGATTATCTAAATTTAATCTTCCATCCTCATCCAATTCAATAAATGATACCTTGCATTTGCATTTTTCCGCGACATTATACCAAGGTAAAACATTTGAAGCATGTTCAGCCTCTGTTATGAGTATTTCATCACCTTCATGTAAATACTTTTCTCCATAACCATAAGCTACCATATTTAATGACATTGAAGTTCCAGAAGTGAAAACAACTTCATTAGAATTACAATTAATCAATTTTGCAACTTTAGTTCTAACTTCATCAAATTTTTCATCAACCCTATGTGCAATATCATAATCACCACGATGCGCATTAGCGGTGTAATTTGAATAATAATCCACTATCGAATCAATGACACATTGCGGTTTAAGAGAAGTTGCCCCATTATCAAAATAAACCAAAGTTTTACCTTGCATTTTTTTATCATTTAACATTGGAAAATCTTTTCTTATTTTGTTAACGTCTATCATAAACTATACCTTTTCAATAATGCATTTTTCGATATCTTTTCTTATTACTTCATCATCAAAATATTTCACAATTGGATTTAAATACCCAAATGTAATTATTCTTTTTGCAGTTTCTTCATCGATTCCTCTAGAAGTCAAATAGTAAACATGGTCGTTATTAATTTGGCCCTCGCTTGCACCATGCGAAGCCTCAACATCATTTTCACTAATACATAGTTTTGGTGATGCTTTAGCATGGCATGTCTTATCAAAAACCATTATTTTTGCATTTTGATTAGTTGAGGCTTTTTTAGCGCCTTTTATTATTACTGCATCTCCAAGAAAATTGAGCGTAGATGCATCTTTGCACACTCCATAATTTTCCATTTTCGCTTTTGTTTCACCAACATTATGATTAAAATTGATTTCATAATTCTTATAATCGTTCTTTTGTGATAAGGCGGCAAGATGCCACATTATAGATGATTTTGGGCCATTCAAATTAACGACTACTTTTTCATCTTTTCTTCCGCTAGTGAAATCAGCATAAGCCACTTCAACATTAGCTTCTTCTTCAAGATTAATGCTTAAAGAACTATCAAACGCCTCTTTTTTAGCAAAGATACTTATTTTTGAACTTGTATTTTTCCCCACATTAAGAACAATCTCACCATTTTTTAATTCAGATATAATTACCATGGATATTTCACAATCATCGCCAATATTAATAGTTAATTTTTCATAATCAAAATCACTGCAATCTAAAACTATTTTACCACTTTGTCCTGGTAATATCTGATATACGCATGAGTTGTCATCAACAATCTTACTACTTAAACTTCCAAAATTAATCATATATTTTCTTTCTACTTAATAACTTGTTTTACAGCGCAAGAGCCGATAGAAACAGAGTTCATCTGTTTAGCATCTTTATTAATTTCTATACCATGTTCTCTTTTTAGCCATTCATATCCTTCACTATCAATTCGGCTTATTAATTCAGTTCCACCTTCAAGAACAATCTTGCCATTAATAATAATCACGGCCCTTGTAGGTTTGATTAATTGATATAATCTAGCATAATGAGATACAACTAAGAAAGACATGTCTGTATCTTCGAGTTCTCTAATCGCATTAGCAACAACATTAATAGCATCAACATCAAGTCCAGAATCTATTTCATCTAGCATAGCTAAATCTGGTTTTAATAATAGCATTTGTAATATTTCATTACGTTTCTTTTCTCCACCTGAAAAACCTTCATTTAAGAAACGATTAGCCATATCCATAGATATATTCATCTTTTTAGAAGCACTTTCAAGTTCGCGATAAAATTCAAAAATTTTAATTGGCTTTTCTCTTCTTGCATTGATTGCCGCTTTTAAAAACTCTGCATTAACTACACCTGGAACTTCAGCCGGATATTGCATAGCCAAAAATAAACCATTTTTAGATCTTTCATCAACTTTCATTTTTAAAACATCTTGTCCATCTAAAGTTATAGAGCCTTCTGTAACATGATAATGAGGATTTCCCATAATAGCCGCTAGTAAAGTTGATTTACCATGGCCATTAGGTCCTAACAAAGCCACTGTTTCATGAGACTTAATTGTTAAATTAATTCCCTTTAATATTTCACGTCCTTCAACGCTTACATGTAAATTCTTTATTACTAATTCTTTCATACGTTAGTCTCCTAAGCGTTATTATTCTACTACAATAATTATTTAAGTACAATTTTATTGTAAGATTAAGCAAAAAAATTAAGAATATTTTTTTATATAATAAAAAAGGACAAAGTTTTTTCCTTGTCCTTCCATATAACCTTAGCAACCGCAGCTTGAGAACCAGCCACCGCAACCGACAATGACTAGTAAAATGAATAAAACTAAGATAATTGCAAATGTACTTCCGTTATTCATGATATCGCACCTCCTTTAGCACTGGCAACAACAGCCAATGATAGCAATCAAAATAAACAAAATGAGTATATATGCAAAGAAGTTATTACCAGCTGTATTTTGTACTGATGGATTCATAGTTACCTCCTTTGTTTTCACGATATATTATGAAGTTTTGATACTTTTGCTATTTTTTTATAAAAATAATTATTGTTGAGCCCAATTTTCTCTCGCCCGCGCGTATAATGCGCGTAATAACTTATGTTATTTGAAAATTATCATTTTATTATTGAAAATGCAGTGTTAATCAAGTATTATTAATTCGCTATATTGAAAATAAGGAGGATTTTTCATTATGAAAAAACGTTTACTTCTATTATCAATGGTTAGTTTCAGTCTCATTGGCTTAACAGGTTGTGATATTAAGCAAATGTATGATGATGGCAAACAAGTCATTGTTAAATTAGGAAATGGTGAAACATATACTGCAAACGATTTATTTACAGATTATTCTTCAACTTCATCCGGAGCGTCAGAATATTTTAATGCCGTATATGATGTTTTGATTCGTGCAGTCCAACCAAAAACTACACAAATTCAAAATGAAGTTGACAATAGAATGTCAACATTTGTAACAAACGCAAAAGAAGCAGCAGCAAATAATGGTACATCTTATAAGACCGAACAATCAAAAGCTTTAGAAAGCGCTGGTGTTGAATCTTTAGGTGAACTAGAACAAGTTTATTATTTGGATGCTCAAAAAGATGCATATGAGGATGCGTATTATGATGGTTCATCTACTTCAGAAGGTGAATTAACAAACTTATTAAAAGAATACATAACTTACTATGCTCCATATCATGTACGTCATATTTTAGTTAAGACATCTAGTGATAGCAGTTTATTTGAAGGTAAGATTTCTGAGGATGATGCTAAGAATTTATATAACGTTGTTTCACGTTTAGCTAGTGGAAATGAAACATTTGGTAACGTTGCTATTACAACAGCAGCTAATGGTGATACAGGTTCTGCTAAAGAATATGGTAATTTAGGCATCATGGATTTAAATACAAGTTACGTTAGTGAATTTAAATATTCAATTTACCAATACGATGCATTATACAATAATGATGCTAAAGAAAATGTCAAAAAATATGATGAATTACAAGAAACAAGAGTTATTGGTTCTAACGAATATGTAACAGAATTCAAAGGTTCTAAATTAATTCCTGTTGATGTGAATGAACTTTCAGTAAATCATATCCCATATGATGCATTTGTCCAAATCAACAAATATGCAAACAAAACTACAGATGCTAATGGTGAACAAGTAAAAGAAGGTAAAGAAAAATATTATCCTAGAAATATTCTTTTCAATCAATATTTAAATGATCACCGTCTTGGAGTTATTTATAGAGGATCAACCACTGATGAAAAAATAATCAACAGTAAGATGTTCAAGAATGTTAGCGGCTTAAGTGCTTCAAGCGATGCTAAAGATGATATTTTAGTCGATGAAGAAGGAAGACCAATTCTTGTCACAAGAGCTGGCTCTGGTGGAGATTCTGGTTATCAAGGAATTCACTTTATCATTTGCCAAAGATCACCTTTTGTTAATACAGATAAAACAAAATTTAGTGAGTTAATTGATTCATTATTATATTATTATGACACAACCGTTTATAATTCTACTGACGACCTTCCAAATGATAAGTATGTTACATTCTTAACTTCTACTCGTCAAGATTACTTAAATAAAGTCAATAGCTTAAAGAGCACCATCAAAGGATTCGATTCCTTTATGAACTATCGTCTATTTGAAAAAGCATTAAGCGATGCAAAGGAAAAATTTGGAAATGTCACTTTTGGTTCAGTAACTAATAGTGATGGTGAAAATGTTGGTATTGATACTTTAATTAAAAATTACATTACCGCTAATAGATTCAATGCTGCATATAATGCTAAAGAATCATACGAAAACACTTGGAAATCATACGAATTATTACTTGAAAGTCAAGAAGAACTTTCAGTATTAAAAGTTGCAGAAGATGAAATTAAGAGCTTTGATTCAAGCTACACTTCTGTAGCAAAATAAGGAGGGCGACAGAAATGAAAAAAATAAATAAAATTTTAACAGCAGCGCTCGCATCCATCACTTTATTTGCTTGTGATGATATAGTAGCTAAGCCTTCTCCAGTTCTCGATAATGAAACATTAATTAATTTTGATAACGCTAATACTTATTTCAACAATGACTATGGTGTTATATATGATAAGCTTGTAAGTTCTGGAACATCTAATTCAACAATTTTACAATCATTAATTGAATTAATTGCTAAGCCAGAAGTAAGCAAAACTTATGGTTTCACTGAAGAAGATTATGAAAAAGTATTCAAAAATGTAAAATTATCTCTTGCAGGTAAAACTGTTGAAGCTTATTCAGCTGAAGGAAGTGCTTCAGCAACAACTCTTCAAAAAGCAATTGAAGAAAACATCAAAAAGACAATGATTAATAAAGTAAAAGGCGGATCATATGATATTGATCACAAATTCTACGAAGAAAAACTTTCTAATGAATTAAGAACTTCTCTTTATACTATTAGTACAAAAGAAGGAAAAGATTCATTAAATAACGGATCATATATTATTACACCTGATTCAACATATGAAGATATTTTCTTTGGTGATTATAGTGACTATATTGAAAAGAGTTTATTCCCTGATATTTATAAAACTTTATTAACATCTATCTATGTTTATAATTTCAATTATTCTTCATTAGGAAGAGCTTATGCTAGAAAAGTTAAATATATTAAACTTGATAGCTTAACAGATCACCTCGATTCAGTATCACTTTTAATAAATAATTATTTTGCTGAATATGAAAACAAAGATTTAGTTAAAACATTTGACTTAGACTCTTTAACAAGAATCTATAAGGGTTTACCACAAACCGAAGAAGAAAAAGCTTTCTTAGCAAAATATGATAACATATTCACAAAAAGAGATGTTATCGATGAAGAAATTTCAAAATTTGCAACATTAAATAATGGCGAATACGAAATTATTCAACAAGATGATGAACGTAACAACACTTTATTATCAACATATACAGGTAATTATACTTATCCAATTAGTCATGGTAAAGAATTAAAAATTGATGAATTAAAACAAGCAAGCTATGTTGTTGATGAAAAACAATTAGTTGTAAAATCCGGAGGATTAACTGATTTACCTGATGATTTAAGAAACAGACTTTTCTCTTCTTCTGTTAATTCATTCTTAACAACAGTTGGTGATATTCGTATCTTAACTCCAAAAAATGTTCCTAATGGATCTCAAGCAACAAGCGTTGATAAATATGCTTACTATGATGCCGATTCAGCTGCATACTATATTGTCGTAGTTGATGCTTATTATGACACAACTTCACTTAAAGATGCTGAAGGCGAAACAAAAGATAAAGCATTTGAAATTTCAAGAATACTCGGAGCTAATTCTACAAACCAAAATGCAGCAATTAACTACTACCTTGATAAATATGATATCGCTTATGGTGATCAAGATTTCTATGATTACATTGAATCAACATATCCTGATGTCTTAGATGACAAATTCTCCTATTAATATAAAATTCAATGTTTTCAAAAGGAAGGTAATAGCCTTCCTTTTTTATTGGTCCGATATTGATAAATGTCTTATCAATATTTTATAATATATTTGAAAGAAGGTTAAACATATGGATGATTGT
Organism: uncultured Bacillota bacterium; assembly: GCA_902493275.1. Classification (GTDB taxonomy): domain Bacteria; phylum Bacillota_I; class Bacilli_A; order RFN20; family CAG-449; genus CAG-449. The sequence continues at coordinate 29,955 of CABUOQ010000004.1, forward strand.
ATTTTTTGTAAAATAGTTAAAGGAGAAATTCCTTGCTACAAAGTATATGAAGATAGTGAGATTTTAGCTTTTCTTGATATCTCTCAAACAACCAAAGGTCATACTTTAGTAATAACTAAAGAACATTTCGATAATTTCCTCTATGTTCCTAAAGATTTGCTAGCTAAAGCTATTTCAGTAGCTCAAAAGATTGCCCAAGCCGAAACTGCTTCTCTTGGTGCCCAAGGTATCAATATATTGATAAACACAAACGAAATTGCTGGTCAAACAATCAAGCATTTTCATATACATGTAATTCCAAGATATAGTTTAAATGATAATATATCAATCGAATTTACTCCATTAGGAATTGATAAGTTAAATCTGCCAACTATCGCCAATAAAATTAAACAAGACTTATAAAAAAACAGGATGTGATTCCTGTTTTTATTTTTAGTCTTTAGGATTATAAAACGCTCTTCCATCCATCGCTATTATCCTTTGTGAAAATTCACCTTTTTCAACATTAGCTAACGCCTTATCAATAATAATCATTTTAGCATCTAAATCATCTATTATATGAAGAAGAAAAGCTTCTCTTGTAAGGGGTGGAACTGGTGAACCAAAATCTTTTTCACCATGATGTGATAGTATCATATGTTGCAAGAGAACAGGAATCTCTGAATGGATATTTAACCTCTCTCCCGCTTCTCGAATTTCACTGACCATAATAGAAATATGACCAATTAATTTTCCTTCTAAAGTGTATTTTGTGGCAATTGGGCCGCTTAATTCCAACGTTTTTCCAACATCGTGTAAAATGACACCCGACATTAAAATATCGCGATTTACGTTTGAATAATAACTTGATAATAATTCTGCAATATCGCACATAGAAACAGTATGATAGAGTAATCCTGAAGCAAATTCATGATGGTTTCTTGCCGCAGCTGGAAAACTTATAAAAGCATCATAATGATTATCAATAATGTATTTAACAATTTTTAGGGCATCTTCATTTTTTATTGAAGAAATATAAGAATTTAATTTTCGGATTAATTCATTTTGAGGAATAGGTGAAGACAAGCAAAATTTTGTATAATCAACTTGATTTTGAGGAATTTCACATAATCCTATTACTTTTAATTGTAAATTGCCACGATAGTCAATTACATCAGCACTTACTCCTATAACTGTACCTGCTTTACATATGTTTATCTCTGCTTCGCTAACATCCCATTTTTTACCTTCTATGGTTCCACTTTTATCTTGGAAAGATAATGATAAATATGGTGCCCCTGCATTTGATACACCTTTAGAAACATTAATTAGTAATAAATCTAGATTAATTCTCTCTCCTTCTTTTAATTCACAAATAAGTTTATCCACAATATAAATCTCCTTCTATCAATTTAATAATATTAGAATAAGAAAATCCCTTTCTTAATAAACGATTGATGATCTTTTCTTTATTTTTTAAAATTTCTTCTTTATCTAATTTCATGACAATTTTATCATATTCTCTTTGTAATTTTAAGTCATCTTGTGATTGTATTTCATTTAAATCAAGTGAAGAAATAACTTCTTGACAAATATCTTCTTTAAAGCCCTTTGCTTTTAACGAGTTATAAACGGATTGCTTAAATTTATATGCGCTATAATTATTAACTAATTTCATCCAAGAAAAAAGATTGTTCTTTGCCTTTATATATTCATTTTGAAAATTGTCTTGGAATTCATAGATATCGCTTTCTATTCCTGCCTTTTTTAGTTCATCAACAATTTTATAATAGCCAAAATTTTTATAATTACATTCCTCAACTAAAAAGCAAGCGAATTGATAATCATCAACTAGATGATTCTTTTCTAATTTATCTATAACTTGGATAGCTTTATCTTTAGATAATTTTTTATTACTAATTAATTTGCTCAATAGTTGTTTTTTAGAATACATTTTTTTAGCAAGTAATTTTAAACAATATTGATAATAACTATTTAAATAAACCTCATCAAGCAATGTGTTATATTCATCTATAGGTATAATTTTACCCACATAAAAATAATGATTAGTGAAAATTTCTTCATCTAATGTAAGTGACTCTTCATCAGTAAAAGTTAGAATTATTCCTTTTTTTAAAAAAGAGATATTAGTGATAACACGTCCATTATTTTCGCTCTTCATCATTCTTTTTCTTTCTTTTTCTTAAAGGTTTTTGGTCTTTTTTCCAAGCTCGTTCATTTGCTTTTAAATTTGCACTTAATTCATCTTTAATTTGATTGAAATAGTCTGAAACATCGCCTATTTCAATATTATTAATTTTTTCACTATCTTTCTTTTCAAGAGAACGATATTCATTATTTAAATGAATTACCTCAATTTCTAGTAACGTTCGAGAGGAATAATGTAATGCTTCCATCTTTGGTGATTCATGATAAGTGAGGAAGACAATTGCTCCAAAGAATAATCCAAAATAGAATCCCACAAATCTCCAAACCAATATTGTAGCTTTTAAAATATTAAAATCAGGAATTAATTCACTATACATTAATGAGAAGACATATTCTGCTCCTCCAGAAGCACCTGGGATTGGAATCATCTGCGTTATCAAATAAGTGAAATTAGAATAATTTAATGCATTAATAAATTCACTAATAGGAATATTAGCTCCGCACGCATTAGCGGCAAAAAATGGAATTGAATTGGAAAATAAAAAACTAACTATATAAAGAGCTAAGCACTCCACTAGTATTTTCAAATTTGACAATAATCTTTTTATTTCTAAACGGAACGATTCTATTTTGGCATTCATCTCAATTTTTTTATCTTCCACTTTATTCTTTTTAATTAAATGTAAAAAAGTCCCTACTTTGCAAACTATATTTACCACGAAATGATGTATTCTACGATTTATAGCAAATAATAAAGAAATTGAAATCAGCGCAAAAGATATTATAAATCCAATAACTGATAATGATATAACATTGAGTTTTAAACCAAATATCGGAATATAACCATTCGGAATTGTATGAGTTATGCCAGCATACACTAGAGTAATTCCGCTAAAAAATACTAAAGATACCTCATAAATAATGAACATCATCAATAATATTGATGCTGCGTTAGTTAAAGAAACTCCTTGCTTAGAAAAAGTATAAGCTTGTGAAAATTGTCCACCTGTAGAGGAAGGAGTTATACCCGAAAAGAATCTTCCAACCATGTCATTTAAAAATCCCTTACGATATTTATAATCTGGTTTATATATTTTAGTAAGTAAAACTAAAATCAGCGAGTTTATCATAAAACCAATCAAAGAGATAAATATACATAATAAAACATAGAGCAAATTAGCATTCTTTAACGTTGAAAAAATTGCCTGAGCATCATCTTTTAGAACAAAAAATAATGCCAAAGCGGTAATAACGACTAATATTACTATATTTAAAATAAATTTTTTAGTTTGTTTATTCATAACTATTAACATAATATAGTTTTAACCAAATAAACTAAAGAAAAAAAAGAAAAATATTTATTTCATTTACAAATTTCATCACAAAATCCGCGATAAATAAAAAAAATAGTTATCTTTTTATCCTTTAGGTAGCTTGTATTACTTTAATATATCCAAAAAATATTATATTATGATAGAAGAGAAAGGAGGTATTAATGGATAAAACACTTAATCCAAAAGGTAAAAGAATAGCTATTTTATTTGACGTTGAAAATATCTCACCTGAAGAGATATTACCATATGCAATCACTAAACTAGAAACAAGTGGATTTAATGTATACCCTCGCAAAATTATTTTTAACAACATATCGCAACTTAAAAAGAGTTTTTTGGGTAATGCAATTAAATCATACCATCTAGATATTATCTGTGCATATTCTGCGACTGGCAAAAACATTGCCGATTTCCGATTATATATTGAAGCTCTTGATCTTTTATATAAAAACCCTGATATTGAAGGTTTTTGTATTGTATCAGGCGATGCTGATTTTGCTGAACTTGTCATCAAACTCCACCATGAAAATAAATATGTAATAGGAATAGGTCCAAGCTCAAAGTCAAAAATCGAATATGTTAATCTATTCGATCAATTTATTTTCATTGAAGATTTAATAGAAAAAGAAGTTAAAAAGACTTCTATTAAAAAAGAAAATGATTCAGAAAATAAATTAAAGAAAAAAGAAGAAACCATCAAAAGTAAAGAAAAACCAAAAAAGACTACTAAAAAAAGCATTGGCAAGAAAGTAATAAAGAAAGAAGTAAAAAAAGAAATTGAAGAAAAAATAATAAGAACCGAAAGCGATAAAAATGATTCATTTTATAGTGAATTAAGTTCACAAATAAAGCAAATAATTGTTGATTTTAATGCGAAAGGTAATAAAGAAATTTTCTATTCCAATCTTGTAAAAGAATTAAAAGATCGCTCTTATTATTTGGAGAGTTTTACTCGTATCACTTTTGATGATATTGAAAAATGTGGTTTCCATCTAATTCGAAAAGAAGAAGATAAACCTGAAACTTCATATATAACTACTTAGCTATTTTAAAGTCTAGAAACTTTCTCTATGAGAGTTTCTAGACTATCTTATTATTAAATATTATGGAAGAAGAAATAATTACAAATATCAACCAAGCTATAAAGTTAATTCTAAATGGTAATATTTTATTATCGTCCATCAATAATTCTCAAACATATTTTGCACTAAAAAATGACAAAGTCTATATTCAAAATGCAAATAGTTGTTATTGCATAAGCCAAGATGAATTTAAAATCTTATTTGATAAATGCAAATTTATTATTTATCAAATCGATACCATTTCAAATATCGACATCAAAAAAGACGAAGAATACTATGGATGGGACATTCTAAAAAAATAATTTATCCCATTTAAATATACAAAATAAAAAAAACGCCTAACTTAGGCGTATATTAATTAAATGGTGCCGTCTATCGGAATCGAACCAACAACCTATCGATTACAAGTCGATTGCTCTGCCAGTTGAGCTAAGACGGCGTTTGCTTTATTATAATATTAGTATTTTTAATAAAAATCAAGTAAAATCAATGCAATTTATTTATTTATTTATGAAAGGATACAAATGTTGCAATTCCAATTATCACTAAAATTTGAAATCAATATCTTTTCCTTAGTCGCTTTTCTGGCGGGTATTTTTGCTGGTTTTTGTTTATTAGGCTTAATATATATCTTTAGTTGTTTAAAATCACTAAAGAAAAAAGAAATCAAAATCAATAATAATTTAAAGAATATTTCAAAAGAAGATATCAATCAAATTATTCTTAAATATCAAGAGATGTTCACCGACGAAAAAAGAAGAAGAAAAAGTATTCCTTTTGATTATTTTAAATTATCAATTATTGATATGATAAATGAAATAGCGGCGCTATTTTATCCAAATTCTAAACATCCATTGATGGAATTATCAATTGATGAACTTATTCTTTTAAATCGCTATATTACTGATAAAGTAAATAGTTTATTTAACAATAATGGTCTTAAAGTTTTTAGAACTATTAAAATGTCAACTATCGCAAAATTAGTGGAAACAAAAAGCGCTATCGATAATAGTGCTTTATATAAAACCGCAAGACGTTATCGCTTCAAGAAAATTGGAAACTTCTTTTTATCAATTGTTAATATCATTAATCCATATTTTTGGTTAAAAAAATTTGTTATCAATCCAACCATCAATCATATGATTAATAAAATATGTTTGATGTGTTATTCAATTGCCGCTGAAGAAACATATTATATTTATTCTAAACAGGCATTCATTGAAGACGAATCAACTTTAAAAGAATTACTAGATGCTTTAAATAAAGATAATTCATCATTAGAAAAAGATGGATTAATTATCGAAGAAGACAAAAAAAAATAACTAGGATTGGCTAAATTTATGTGTGTGTTGTTTGGGGATATTTATGAAGGAGGCCAATCCTAGTATTTTTGATTCATAGTTCTCTGAGGTCTTATTATTATTATTGGAGAATTTTTGAATGTAACCTTTCTAGTTACAAGTATATAATAAATGTCTTTTTTTAACTCAGTTTAAACTCAAATTAAACTATATATTACTTTTTTATTGAACGTGGGAGACTAACTGTAAACGTACTACCTTTATTAAGTTTGCTTTCAACATTGATATGACCTTGGCAAAGTCGAACAACTTTTCCTACGATAGTTAATCCTAAACCATTTCCATCTCTTGCATGAGAAGTATCTCCTTGATAAAATCGATCAAACACATGCTTTTTAGTTTCTTCATCCATTCCAATACCATCATCACTAATTTTTACGCTAATCTCATTAGCTAAAAGTTTCAATTCGACAGCGATTGTTCCATTATCGTTAGAAAATTTTATTGCGTTAGATAAAATATTTGTCCAAACTTGATTTAATAAATCCTTATCATTTTCGATGATGCAATCATCTAAAGACAAATCGAGATTTATATTTTTCCGCTCTAATTCATCTGCGAAAGATAATATTAATTGTCGTAATTGCTCATCAAGGCGATAAGATGAAATCTCAGTTTTTACTTCTTGAGTATCCAATTTACAAATCTTTAAAACATTAGAAATAAGCGTCGAAAGCTTTTCCACAGAATCATTAATCACACTTAAGCATTTTTGTTTTTCTAATTCATCTAAAGCTGCATTTTGCAAAATATTCACATTGCTACGAATTACAGATAGAGGTGTTTTAAATTCATGAGAAACATTAGATACAAAATCATTAGATAAAGTTTCAACTTTAGATAATTCTTTCACCATTATATTAAAATTAATAAGTGTCTGCTGAAGTTCTGGAAGAGTTGAATCCTCTCTTACTGAAACATTAAAATCACCCTGAGCTACTTTCATTGATTTAGAAGAAAGTTCTACCAAAGGTCGAAAGATTTTCTTTAAATAGAAAAATGAGATAAAGCAAGAAATAAATGTCACCGCCGCATAAGAGCATAATAAGAAAACAATTGTAATACTTCCTAACCCATGCATAGCTAATCGTCCAATTGGAGTTAATAGCAATATTGACATGAGAATAAAAATAAAAAGTAAAATACAAAAAAATAAAGCTAATAATAAGAAAGTAAATCTAAGATATAATCTGTTTGAAAGTTTCTCTTCTTCTTTTTTCATTTTTTAATCGCCTTATATCCTAATCCTCGAATAGTAACGATTTCAAAGTCAGGATTATTTTTAAATTTATCGCGTAAACGATTTATATGAGTATCGACAGTTCTTTCTTCGGAATTAGAATATATTCCCCAAAATTCGTCCATTAATTGCATTCTAGTAAAAATCTTATTTTCATATGATAATAACTTAAATAATATTTGGAATTCTTTTTGAGGTAACTCATATGTCTTACCATTTGTTACCACTGTTAATGAATCATTATCTAAAACTGTGTTTTTAAACGATAATTGATGTTCTAAAGATATTTTAGCTCTTCTAAATAAAGAAATTAATCTAAGTTCTAATTCCTTTAAATCAATTGGTTTAACCATATAATCATCCGCGCCTGATAAAAAGCCATCAGATTTATCTTGAATTTGATCTTTAGCCGAAATAATTAAAACCGGAGAAGAAATACCAGCATTCCTTAATTCTTTAATAAATTCTATTCCCGACATTCCTGGCATCATAATATCAGTAATTATCGCATCTACTTGATATTTATCTAATTCTTGCAAAGCATACTTTGCTGAATAAGAACAATAAACACTATACCCTTTTTTTGTTAAATAAATCTTTATTGCATCATTTAAATTGATATCATCTTCCACAACTAGTATCTTAAACATAATAATCACCTAATCCTTATTTGATATATTATCAAATATATTTTAACTAATTTTGAACATTATTACTTATTTTTCGGCATTTTTTAAATTTTTTTCGATAAAAGTTATGCACTTATCAATATATTTTTCTTTTTCAGTATAAAATGAAGCGATATGTCCTGCCTTTTCAATCGCTAATTCATCATAATCCATAGATGGATTTAAGCATGAAATATTTGCTTTCAAATTGCTATAAGGAACAAATTTATCTTCTGTTCCATGAATAAATAAAATTGGAACCCCGCAATTTGATAAAGACTTATTGGGCCCGTCATTTTTTAAAGATATATGTAAAATAATTTTAGCTAATAATGAAATACCAAAATAAAAAAATATAAAAAATTTATTAATAAATTTGAATGAATATAATACTTGTTGTTTTATGGAATTGAATCCGCAATCGGCAATGATACATCTTACATTAGATGGTAGTTTTTCACCTGATACGTTCATTAAAGTAGTTGCTCCCATAGAGTCACCATATAAAACTATCTGTGCTCTTGGATCTTGTTTAATTATTAAGTCGATCCATTTTAATACATCAATTCTTTCATGCCATCCCATAGTCGAATATTTTATCATAGAAGTAGAATGGGCACGTTGTTCAATAAACAAAAAATTACAATTAATCTTTTTATCTATCTCTTCGGCAATTGGAGTATTCTCTTTCCAATTTCCCCTCCAACCATGACACATAATAAGATAAAGATTGGTATCGCCTTTTTTTAATAAATGCGCTGATAATTCATGCTTATCATCTGAAATCGTTTTTAAATCAACGATTTCATGGTTGCTTAAATACTCTTCAGCCACAGCAATTTTTGATTTTTTATCTTTATGTTTTCTCTTGTCATCAAAATTTTTACTAGTTTTAAATACCACTTCAAAGCATTTAAAGCTAGCAAAAAAGTATAAGAATAATATAGCTAATATAACAACTAAAATAATTATTAAAACTTTCATCATTTATCATCCTTATGACTTTTATGCTTAATATAAAAAATGATTACTAATGAAATGACAATTAAGCTAATTGGAATTATAACGAGAAAATAAAGATAATTTATGTTGATTATCTTTTTACTAGTCAATATAAATAAAGCGATAGTTAAAGCAATAATAAGAACAAATATAATTCTTATTATATTTACAATTATACGACTTTTTTTCTTCGCAGATTTTAAATTCTCTTCCTCGTCATTTAGATTCATAGTTAATTCCTTTTATTAATCTCCATATCAACTTTATTCAATCTAACTATCATATTATCCACTACACTTTCTAAAATATATGTATTAGAACCGATGATAACATTATCGCCGATAATAGTATCGCCTCCTAGAATTGAAGCTCCAGAATATATAGTTACATTATTACCAATAGTTGGATGACGCTTCAAACCTTTTAACTTTTGACCTCTTCCCAAAGATAACGCTCCTAGAGTAACCCCTTGATAAATTCTAACATGTTCACCAATAATAGAAGTCTCACCAATAACGATTCCTGTGCCATGATCAATAAAGAAATATGAGCCAATCCTAGCACCTGGATGAATATCAATACCTGTCATTGAATGGGCATATTCAGACATGATTCTAGGGATATAAGGGATGCCTTTTTCATATAAATAATGAGCGATACGATAAATACTAATCGCGAGCATTCCTGGATATGACAAAATTATTTCATTAAAATCTAATGCTGCTGGATCTCCATCGAATGTCGCTTGTAAATCAGTTTTTAATACTTCAACTATCTGAGGTAAATCATCTATAAAATCTTCAGTTAAGGTTTCTTCATCTAAATCTTTATGCGATGTTTTTTTAGCTCGATATATCTGTTCTTTCAATAATTTTTTTACTTCATCTTTTATCTTATTGTTTGTTAAATCAATTCCAGAAGAGATGCAATTAAAATATCCTGGAAATATTAACATTCTTAAATCATCTATAATTTTTATAATTTGATCACGACATGGAACAAATTCAAATTGTTCTTCACAAACTTTAATATATTTCATTATTTCACCAGCTCCGTCGATAGATATCTTTCACCGGTATCAGGTAAGATAACTACTATATTTTTTCCTTTATTTTCTTCTTTTTGGGCTTGCTTTATTGCTTCACAAAATGCAGCGCCTGAAGATATTCCCACAAATATTCCTTCTTCATGAGCTAACATTCTAGCGTATGTAAATGAATCTTCATCACTTATGGTATCAACATAATCTACATAATCAAGATTTAAAGTTTTAGGAATAAAATTTGCTCCAATTCCCTGTATTTTATGCGATGAAGCCATTCCTTTAGTAATAAGTGGAGATGATAATGGTTCAACACCTATTGTATAAATATCTTTTTTTTCTTTTAAATATTTACTAATTCCCGTGATAGTTCCACCTGTTCCAATCCCGGCAACTAATATATCAACTAATCCATCACACTGCTCATATATTTCTCTACCCGTAGTTAAATAATGAGTTTGAGAATTATCATTATTTTCAAATTGAGATGGAATAAATGAATTCGGATATTTTTCTTTTAACCTTATCGCCTCATCAACACTGCCTTTCATTCCTAATTCACCTGGAGTTAAAACAATTTCTCCACCATATGCTTTAATTAATTTTTGTCTTTCAATTGACATGGTTTCTGGCATAACTGCGATAAATTTCATCTTTTTACAAGCACAAATAAAAGCTAATCCAACTCCGGTATTACCTGATGTTGGTTCGATAATAACGCTTTCTTTATTTATTCTATTTTCAGCTAATGCAGTTTCAATCATGTATTTAGCTATTCTAGCTTTTATTGATCCACTTGGATTAAACATTTCCACTTTAGCATATATTTTACACTCCAAGTTTAAGGTTTTTTCTATGTTTGTTAATTCCACTAAAGGAGTATTTCCAATTAGGTCTTCAATCGATTTATATATTTTCATTATCTAAATCACCTCTATATTAATATTATGATAAATAATAATTTTTTTAAATAATTCTCATTTTTTATTAACTAATTTATTTAAATTGACAAATTATTTTTAGTTATTTAATATTATTTTGAAGTGTCTTATTATTATATTGTGAGAAATAATATAATGAAAGGCTTTTTATATGAAAATGGATATACGTGTAATTAAAACCAAAGCGGCAATCAAAGCAAGTTTCAAAGAATTATTGAAAAGAGAGCCGATAGAAAAAATAACTGTCTCCGAAATATGTAACAATGCTGATATAAATCGTGTTACTTTTTATACCCATTACCAAGATAAATACGATTTACTTATTGATTATCTCAATAATATAACCGAGGAAATATATGATAAAGCAACCGCTAGTATAAGTGGCATCAATGAAAAAGAACAACTAATATGTTTCTTTTGCAATTTATTCAACTGCACTATCGATTATTGCGTGGATCATGCTGAAATTTTTAAATTCTTTCCTCGTCAAAGCAATACATCTTTATTAACACTAATTGATAAAACTGCTACAAAAAATATATTAAGTCTTTTTAAAAAGATATTTAAAGATACTAACATGAAGTATTCTTACGATTTTATTGTCTATTTTATTATCGGAGGTTGTAACAAACTGCTTTTTGAATATTTTGAAAAAGATAATGAAAAATCAGTAACTGAATTAAAATATAACGCTAATAAATTAATAACAGAACTAATCAATTCAAATATATTATTTGATAAAAATTAATAAATTAAAACCCCCTATGAATAGCGATTTTATTGCTACCATTATATGGGGGTGTTTTTATTTTTACTTATTTATAAAACCTTAAATAATAGTTCTATTTATTTCTGCAACTTTATTTACTTCTGTAAATTCAACTTCAGTAGTAAAGCTTCCAACAACATTAACAAAAGAAACTTTGTCACCTTCAAATGTAACAGTAAATTTATCTAATGGTTGAGTGTTATTAATCGTATTATCAAATCCACAGAAAATTGAAGTTGTAGGTTTTGTTGTTAAAAGTTCATGTCCAATATAATTAAATACAGTTTTGGTTTCAGTTGAATTAGTTTCATCTTTTTCAAAGAAATAAGCGTTCATACTGAATAAAGGAAGAATAATACCATCAGTTAAAGTACCCGCGATACTTTCACCAGTATAAGTGTAAACATCATCAGTTAATGAATATTTACGATAATTAGCATCATCTAATTGTCTATAACCGACAAATGTAGCACTTGATCCTGTTCCTTTAGTGATTTCTAATGTTCCCTTTCCATCACTAGTTAAAGAACCTTGTCCATCAACATAAGAACCATACCAATCATCATTAGTTGTTCTTTTGAAAGTTGCATTAAAATTATAAGATAATAGACTTTGAAGTTTAGAATTTAATTCACTATCTGCATCCTCTAATTTAACTATTTTACTAACATTTACATCTTCACCAAACGCCAAGAATTGACCTTCATAAGAAATTTTAACTGTATCAACTCCTCCCCATCCATCATCTTGAGTTTTATCAAAGAATTTCGCGGAATATGTTGTAGGTAAATTGTCTTCACTAAGTACAAATGAAAAACTCTCTAATGTTCCATCAATGAAATAGTGAGTATTATAACCTTCATAAGATAAATATAATTGAGCTGATAAGCATGATAAAGCATATGAGAAATCATCATCAGCTAATTTTTCTTCGGTTATAGTTAATGAAACAGTGCGTGTTTCTTCATCTAAAGTAAAATCATCATCACTCAATAAAGTAAAAGCATTAACTAAACGTGATTCTGACCATAATGCTTCAACATCTTGATTAACTATTGGATCAACTAATAATAATGGTGTATATACTACATTACCATTGATGTCATACGAAACAGTGAATGCCTCGTCATTGACTCCTTCTTCATATTGTGTCAATTTATTAATGGATTCCCATTCTCCTTTATAATAAATACTTCTAACAACGCCATCTTTAATCAAATCGCGATAACGATAATTTGTTGGTGTTCCATTATTATATTGTTTTGAGTAAACAGTTTGAACATCAAATCCGCTTCTTAAAGCATCTAAAGATTTCTTTTTAGCATCAACAACTACAACAGAAGATGACGATTCTTCTGATGAACTTACGCTTGATTCTTCACTTGATGAAACTTCGTCTGATGATTCTACTGATGAAGAAGACTCTTCAACTGATGATTCAGATTCAAACAATGAAGAAGATTCTTCGACTGATGATTCACTTACTACAGAAGAACTATTGCTAGTTGAAGAAGATATGATACTACTTGTTGCTTCTGTTTGACAAGCAAATAACATAGCTAATAATGATACAAATAATAATTGTTTTTTCATAAAAATTCCCCCTATTTATTTTTATTAATTAAAGTATTGTTGGATATATTAAGAATTGAATTGTTTTAAAGAATTCTAAGGCTAATAAAACCTCAACGCCAATTTTAGTTGGTGTTCCGTTGATGTTAACTTCTTTAATATAGAAATTTCCACCATTTTTACCTTCCTCATCTTGTAAAACATATCCGTTATCTACCAATTTTGCTTCATATTGTACTTGAAGAGTTTCTCCTTCATTATAATCATTTAATGCCAACATGAAGACTGGTTTTTTTGGATTATAAGAAGCATCTAGTACAATGTATGAATAATTTCCACCAATTGTTGGAATATAATCTAATTGTTCAGCTGAAATACTTCTATATAGAATTTCAGATTCTGCTACCTGATTACTAATAATATCATTCCAAGTTGCATCGTCTGCATTTGGTTGTAAACTATCTAATAATCCCTTGACTCCACCGATATTAGAGTAAGTATATTTTTCTTCGGTTAGACGTAATTTATTTGTTATGACTACTTCTTCATCTTTAACTTCAATTATCAATGTTCCGGCATTACCACCACCTAAGGTTCCATAATCATTACTATATATTTTACATCCATGGTTATCTTTCAAAGTATAAGTAGTTACACCATCATTATTTGATTTATCAAAGAAAACAGAAGAAATGTTAAAAGATGGTAAAATATTATTCATATATCCTGATAATAAATCGCCATCCGGATATACTTTATCATTTAATTTTAAGACTGCTTGGACTATGCCGTCGCCTTTTTGATAATATCCATATGCTCCAGTTTTTACATTCTTTTTAGAAAGAACATCATAAAGAATGGTTTTTCCATCCTCTATATCTGCCTCGTAGATACGATTTGATAATTCGACTTTAAGATGATAGTTTTGTTTTTTTAATTTATCTAAAGTAGTTTGTAAAAAAGCATCTTCTTGGCCTTCAGCTTTTGTTATTGGCGCTATGACATCTTCGCCAAAACCAGTAAATACGCCTTCAATTTCAGATTTATAAACTCCATATGAAGTTGATATTGGTTCAAAAACTATATGAAATTTATCTGGCAATCCATTATTCATCTCAATGACAAAACTATTTAAGTCATATCCCATTGTAGCTGTAAATTGAGCTCCAACAGATGAATAGAAAGTATTTAATGCTTTATCACCTAATTTTAATTTGTAAAGATTGTCTGTTTCACCTTTTTCAAAATCATCAACGTTCAATAAAGAGAAACTATTTCCATAACCTGATACATCCCATGGAACATAAGTATTTGATGTTGAAACTAATGGATAATAATGGATTTTGTTATCTAATCCTAATTCAACTTCACATAAGCAAGATATTGCCATTTGAAGATGAGCTGCATAATGCATTTCATTATTTATAGTATCCATTTGAGGATTTTCAGAAGCAGATTCATAAACTGTTGCAGTAAATTCTCTTGGTTTAGAAGCAGTTTCAACATAGTTATATGTATATCCTAACGTGTCTGTTCCTGTTTTAAATATTCCTCTAGTTGAATAACCTTGTCCCATTTTTGATAAGATTTCATCTGTCAAGGTATTATCAACACTGATTGGACTAGAACTTGAAGCAAGAGATGATTCTTTATTCAAGTTGCATCCGCTAAGCAATAAAGCTCCTATAATAATGGGATAATAATGTCGATGCATATTTCAACTCCTTATTTAGCAGCGCTAAAACTCATAGAAATTTGGAATTGTCCCCAATTTTGAATTGAATTCCAGAAAGTAGCTAATGAAATATTCAAACTATATTGTCTGTTTTTAAGAGTTACATTTTTCCAATAGTTGTAAGTTGGAGTTTCAGTATCTCCAGTATCAGTTTTATTAAAACCAGCTGCAACTAAGGCTGCACCATAACTATCTAATAAAGCTAATGTATCATCTTTATCATATGTAGTAAAGAAAATGACTGGTGCTGATGGTGATGAAATATCACAACTAATATTAGAGCAATATGTTACTGTAGGAATTGAGTCTAATATTTCTTTGGTAAATGTCTTTTGAACAGAAGCAAGAGTCTCTTCGTTATTTGATAATAATTGTGACCACGTTAATCCTTCTGTAGTTTCAAAAGTATTCTCGTTAGTAATCATTTTTTCTACTTCGCCAAATTTTGTATAATTTACATCAAGAACTAATCCTTGATCTTTAGTAGCAGAAGTCTCATTGTGAATGTTTATTTTATCTTTTTCAATAGTTATAGTTAAATAAATTAATCTATCTGTATAACCATCAGCATCGAAAGGTGTAAAAACATCATCATAATTATCTAATGAAATCTTAATATCATTATTTAATTTGTAAATTGCTTTATCAGCAGTTGAAGCAGAATCTTTAACAAATAAAACAGAAGATAAATCAAATGATGGTAATATAGTTTCTTCTAAAGAACCAGCATATGCATAATCAACATAGTATTTACCTTCAATCGGTGTTAAACCTAATTTACATGGTTCGCCATCAATTTCATATTCTTGATATGCATAACTCATGTATTTCTTACCGTTTGCATTATAATAATCATAAACAACAGATTCTTTATTGTAGAAGTCTGCTACATATTTACCTTGTGAAACCATTCTCTCTGAATTAAAGTTAAATGCAAATTGTGTTTCTTCTAAATGATAGTTTTGAGCACGTAATTTTTCCATTGCCTCCTCAAACACTTCATCAGTTTCACCGGCTATTGGTGTTACATAATCAATAACATCTGCTCCTGAATCTAAGAAATAGCCATATGAATGTTTATAAACTGTAGAATCAGTTGAAGAAACAGCAACATATTCTAATTCATATCCAGTTACTTTATCTCCGTTTGTTAATAAATAAAAATTATCAAAAGTAGCTGTAGTTCTTTTATCATCACAATATAATTGCTTATCAAGTCTTGCATAAATTTCATCTACCAATTCACTGTCTAAATCAGATTCAATATTTAATCTGAACTTATTTTCATCGCCTACACGTTCAAAATAGTTAGCGTTTAAGAGTAAGAAAACATTTGAATAATATCCTTCCTCCCATGTCATATGTATTTCTTCATAAGAATGGATATCTGTTCCCATAACAGGTGTGTAAAGTGGTTTGTTTCCAACGCTTAGTCCTACATCATATAACATTTTTTCAGTTTCGTCTGGTTTTGGCTGATAATGATAGTGATTAGCTAATTTTGAATTAGAAATGTCTTCAATATCTTTGTTTCCACTAGGGTAATACATATCTTCTTCAAAGTTAAATTCATTACACTTTGAAAAAATTACTGCTGTGGAAGGTGTACCAGTTTCATATTCGGTCATTCTTATAGTTTTACTAGAATATCCTTCTTTTAATGAAGATAACATTTGATCAGTCAAATTCTCTGTACGAATAAATTCACTCTCTTCTATGCTACCTTCCGACACTGATACTGATGATGTCGAAGTAGATGATGACGCTGATGATTGTGTTGATGATGTAGTTTCAACATTACAACTAAATAACATAGCTGTAGATAAGATTGCGATTAACGCATGCTTTTTTTTCATTGTTTTCCCCCTTAAGATGCAAATAAATTTAAATAAAATAAAAATATTAATATAAATATATTTATTTTTTAATTCATTATGCTAAAAAAACTCTTATGTCAAAATAAGGATATAAATATTATTTAATAAATTTATAATTAATTTAACTAAGAATAAAAAGTTTTTTAACTTTTATTGAAGATATTATATTAAGATTGAAATAACAAGTAAAGTTTTTTTTTAATCTATTGCGATTTCATCTTTTTCTTAAAGATAAATATTGCCAATAAATATATTATTGCTGTATAAATCAATATAATAATTAATGGCAAAATAACATCATCAAATAAATTATTACTGCCATTTACAATGCTTTGAATAAAAGTAGATGCGTTTCTAAATGGTAAAACATTCATAGCTACAATCATTTCTTGAGGAATTCCCTCAAGTGGAAACCACATTCCAGATAAAATTGATTGACCACATATTATAATTGATGAAACCCCACCAATGCTTTTAATGTTACATATTGAGCCAAAAAGTATTCCAAATCCAATAAACAAAAATGAAGTTATCATTGATCCTAGTATCCCATATATAATATTAACGCTCCAAAAACTAGAATTGATAATTCCTCCAATGACAAAAAACAAAGTCGATTGAATAAAAATGATTGGAATTAATGATAAAATATATCCAAAAATGAACTCATAAGATTTTGTCTCTGTGACATAAAGACGTGTTAAAAATGAAGTAGCACGATCATTGGCAATTAATATTCCTATGAATAAAGATAAAAATGATTGAGAAAAACTAACAATAGCCGGAACAAGGTATTGAATATTAAATTGAGGTGTTAAAGAATGAAATAAATAATAGAATAAAACTAACAAAACTAAAGGCATCAGACCCATGAAAATTAAACTTAATGGATCACGTATTATCTCTTTAAAATTTCTTTTTGCTAAGACAAAAATTCTATGAATTGATTTAGACATTTAATCCCCCTCCTGAAACAACACTAATAAAGGCTTCTTCTATATTTTGCTTTTTTGTCGTCTCAAATAATTCATACTTAGTACCAACGAATAATAATTTTCCATCCTTCATGATACCTATTCTATCTGCGAGAGCTTCTGCTTCTTCCATATAATGAGTTGTAAGAATTATTGTCATCTGTTTTTTTAATTTATTAATAACATTCCATAATTCACGTCTTGCAATTACATCTAGTCCAAGCGTTGGTTCATCGAGAAATAATATTTTTGGATTGCCAATTAAACTTAATGCAATTGAAAGTTTTCTTTGATAACCACCAGAAAGTTGATCTGCTCTTTTGTTAGCAACTTTTCGTAGTTCTAATTTGTCATATAAAAATTCTTTTATCTGCGCTATTTCGTTTTTATCTTTTCCTTTTAATTCAGCATAAAAAACTATATTTTCTTCAACAGTCAATTTTCTAGCCACTGCGGTTTCTTGCATTGAAATATCTAATAATGGCTTGATACTATCCATTTGCGTTTTAATTGACTTACCGAAAATAAACGCATCTCCTTCAGTTAGAGCAGTTAATCCTGTTAACATTTTTATTGTTGTAGTTTTACCTGCTCCATTGACACCTAATAAAGCAAATAACTCGCCATCATTTATAATTAAATCAAGGTGATTAACCGCCACAGTATCCTTAAATTTTTTATATAAATTATTAATTACTATTGCTTCCATTTGAAATCACCCATTAATTTATAAAATTCTGTATCTTTAACTATCGCAAGACCACGATTAATATCTCCCATAACCATAAGAGTGTCTCCCTCTTTAATATCAAACATTTTTCGAGCTTCGATAGGTATAGTAATTTGACCTTTAGGTCCAACTTTTACACTAACAATAAATTTATCATTTTCTATGCTTTTCATTTTTTCTTACCTTTCTTACTTTTTATATTATTCTTAGTCTATTTTTATGTCAAGCAAACATTTAAACAATTTTAAAATCTGAAATCAATAAAAGATTAATTTCATTTAAAATTCTTATATTTACCTCATATATATTATTTATTATTTTGCTTATTCTTAAAGTTTAATCTATATTGAGAAGGAGTTAATCCCAATTTCATTTTAAAAAGATTATTTAATGGTTGAAAAGAGTTGAATCCAACTTCATATGCTATCTTTTTGACAGAATAATCAGTTGATTCTAAATATGTTTGAGCCATATCAAAGCGTATCTCATTTAAATAATTAATTGGAGTTGTACCAATATATTTATAAAAAAGTCTTATAAAATAATACTTAGACATATTTACAAGTTTAGATAATTCATCAATGGTAATATTTTTATCAAAATTATTTTTTATATATTCAATAACAATTTTAATACTATTAGGATACGTTGGTTTAAGTTTTTCAATATGACGTTCAATAGATCTCGATAAAGAATAAATAATTGAAGAAATGAATTCTTTTTGATCATCAGTGATAACATTAACATATAAATTAGTACCTACTACCTTGCAGTTATTTTTAGATAGCATATCTAAAATACTATTAATTTTTTCAACAAAATCTTTACCATCATAATTATGATAAACATTTCCATCGACATAAGAACAAAAATGCTGATACAACGCTTTTAAACTAGGACCATTAGTGTGAATATAGTAAAATGTCCAAGGATCATCTCCATTATTTTTAAAAGTGTGTGGTTTATTACAATCAATAAAGAGTAAATCATTGGTTTTCATATTATATTCTCTTTTTTCATAAGAGACCGTACCCTCACCAGAAAGAGTTAATGTCAACAAAAAATTGTTATAATCCTTTCTTTTAATAAAATATTCTTTTTTAGCTTTTTCATATCCAACCATATAGGAATAAAACATTGTATAGCTTTCTTCAAGATACTGAATAACGTAATTTTTAGAGCCTTCTTCAAATTTTAAAACAAAAACATCATCATATTCTTTCATATAGCAATATTATATATCTATTTAGCAATTTTGAAAATTGTAAAGAGCGTTTTTATGCAATATTATAAACTATGATAATACAAAATAGAAAGGATAAAAGCCGCATGAGAAAATCTTTGAAAACGTTGCTTATATCTATATTATTGCTAAGTGGGTGTACAAGTAACGTCATTTCTTCATCTAACCAAATCAGTTCATCTAGTTCTATTGAATCTCAATCTAGTAGTAACTCTTCATCTTATAGTGAATCAAGTTCAATGAGTTCATCAACAAGTTCAGAAGAGCCCGTGATTGATTATTCAATTCTATCTGGCAATTTTATAAATAAAGCTGATAGTATTATCTCTAGCGATTATAATTCATTATTGATTTTAAATGAAAGTTTAGGAAATGGTTCCTTCACCGCAACAATCTCAATTAATGATGCATTTTCAAATAATGGAATTGCTTTTGATATAGATAACGAAGCCAATATCTATTATGTCTTTGGAATAAATATTGCTAAAGAACTATATGTAAATAAATATGATAACGGGAACTATGAAAATATTATATCTTATAAAGGATACTCTTTAGAAAAAGAAACTAAACTCACAATCTATAGAAATATTGATAAAAACATTATGCAATTATATGTTGACAATAATTATCTAGATACTTTTGAATTAAATATTTTAGGTTCTTCATCATGTGGACTATATGCTGGTGGCATGGAAACAATTTATAGTGATATTTCTTTGGTCAATGACATTAATATAATTGATAATAACGAAAATTCTTACGAGGTTAGAAATGGATATTTTGAAGAATATGATGAAAATAGATTAGTATCTTTATCAGACAATTCAATTTTTGTCCACAAAAGTAAAACATTATCAAATGGTGAAATTGAAGCAACTCTTAAATTAAATGGAAGACCTTCTGATAATGGATTTATCTTTGGTTTATCAGAAAACGATCAAACATTTTATTGGGAAGCAAAAGTCTCATATTATTTTTTCTTTACTTCTCGTGATAGCTATTGTTATTTAGGAAAGGTTAATAATGGCTCTTGGAATTTACTTCAAATTAAAACAATTAAAGGTTTTGATCATGCTGGTCAATATCGTTTAAAAGTAGTTAAAAACGAAAATAATATTTATTGTTATATTGATGATATTTTATATTTTGTCTACACCGATAAGAATCCTCTTCCTGGAGTCGGCGTTGGTTTAAGAGCCGGATCAGATAATATCATATATGATAACATCATCATAAATAATACTGATAATTTAACTGCTGATTGCAAAGATTACGATATATATCATGGTTCCTTTAAACAGATAGGTGACGCTATTGTTTCTAACGATAATAACTCTATTGCAATAAATAAATCAAAAAAATTATTTAATGGAACTATCACCACTTCTTTTGCACCAAACAATAGTCAAGATGATGGCATAATTTTTAGAGTAAGTAAACCAGATATTCCTCAATTCTACGAAGAAGAACAGGGTTTATCATATTATTGGCTTTATTTTGCTAGAACTGGAAAAGTATGCTTTGCCCGTTATGAAAATGGAGTCGTTATAAAACAAATGGAAAAATATATTCCTGCTGGTTCTGCAGCTAGTGCTGGATATCAAGTTAAGATTATCTTAGATAATCAAAATGTTTATTGCTATTTTGATGGCCGATTAGCATTTACTTATCATGATGAAAATTATCTTAAAGGTGATCTTATAGGAATAAAAGCCAATGGCAAAGAAAGTGTATTTAACGCATTCAAATTATCAGACAATCAAACTAAAGAAACAAATGAAGTCTTAATCTTTGGTCATTCATACACTGATTTTTGGCATACATATAAGCAAGATTTTCCAAATTATAAAGACATAAACAACATTGGAATTGGTGGTACTATCGCTTATCATTGGCAAAAAGAATATATTAATGAAGTCATTGAATACCAGCCAAATTTAGGTATTTATTGGATAGGAATAAATGATTTATCAGGAAATATTGCTCCTATTACAGTTTATGAGCAAGTAAAAGATACTCTTACAACTATCAAAAAAGCTCTACCAGAATTTAAAGTTATATTATTAGGAGTAAATCAGTGCCCAGCAAGAACTAATATTATCTCTCAAATAAGTCAAACTAATGTTTACTATGCTCAATTAGAAGAAGAGTTTGACTGGATTAGCTATGTCAATGTTGAATATTTATATTGTGACTCTAATGATAAACCTATTTCAGTATATTTTACTGATGGCCTACATTTAACTCATGAAGCTTATTTAATGGCAGTTTCAGAGATAAATAAAAAACTAGCTGAAAAATAATTCTTATCAATGATAAAGAATGGTTTCTAACATTTACCTAAAATGTTTAATTTATGGAGAAAAATATGAACAAGAAAAAAATATCAATTTTAGCCTTAATGAGCATGTTTGCTTTGATAGGCTGTAATCAAAACCCAACCTCTTCATCTTCAACAAGTGAATTTTCATCTTTAACGAGTGAATCTTCTTCAAATTCAGTTGAAAGCATCTCTTCATCTAGTGAAGTATTATCTAGTGAATTATCTTCTAGTGAAAGTATATCTAGTGAAGAATCATCTAGCGAGAGTTCTATCGACCACGAATTAGAAACTGCTAAAAAAGAAGCTCTAGAATATATTAATTCTTTAGATTTAAGCATCTATCGAGAAGAAGAAAAACAAAACATTGAAGCGATGATTGAACAATGCAAAGCAATAATTAATAATGAAAAAGCTACTGCTGCGCAAATTAATAATGCTATTCAATCATTAAAAACTTATATTGCATCTCAAAAAACTAGCGCTCAATATGAACAAGAAGAAGAACAAGAAAGACAAAAACTTCTGTCAGAAGCAAAACAAAATAAGATTGATGAGATTCAAATTTCTGAGCCAAATCAATATCGTAGCGAAGAACTAAGTAAATTAAATGATGAAAAAGAAAAATTAAGCAACCAAATTAATGCTTGTACGACAATTGAAGAATTAAATAGTATCGATATTTCTGCATTTCAATCATTAGTCCAAGAAACTAAAACTAATGCTGATTATTTCAAAGAAGAAATTATTAACTATCCTCTTGCAAGTGAATGGGATTTAGTAAATGAACATGCAAGTCAATGGACATTGGGAGATAATGGCATTAATACTTGTTCAGTTGGATATTTATTAGATAGCGCTAATACATATGATGATTGCGTATTTTCATTTACATTAAATTCTTCTACTGCCGTCGGTGTAGGTGGTATTTTAAAAGCAAGACCAAACCCAACTTCAGATGGCTTAGATGGATATTTAATTAATATTTCAACTGATACTGTCAGTACTCAATTTGTTCAAGTATATTACTTAGAAAATGCTTATTGTGGTCCAGGAGAAATCGTTAAAGCCGTTACATATATCGGCGGATGGATATATCCAGGTAGTGTTAGAGGAACAACTTTTAAAATTGAATTCAATGGTCCATCTGTTTCCATTACTACTGATGATAATAGTTCATCTGATACTATCGTAGTTGATTTAACTAATAATGGTCAATTTCCTCTTATTAGCGATACTAACATTGGAATTCTCAATTGGGATCCAGATCGTAATTATCAAATAGATGTAAATAAACTTTATCCATTAAATAAAACCATCAGCGGCATTGAAACAGCCAAAAAATTAGCAAATGATTATATTCAAACAGTGGATTTAAATAAATATAGAGCATCTGAAAGACAGGTAATTGAAAACGCTATTTCTTCATTAACTACTTTAATGGATAGTGAAACTACTTACGAAGAAATTCTCAATGGCTTAAATAGCTTAAAGAGTTTAATAAGTGAACAAAAAACCGATGAAGAATATACTAAAGAAGAAAATGCTAATAATTTAGCTTATGTTAAAGAAGAAAAAATTGCATCATTGCCAAGTATAACAATTAAAGAATATCCTCAAGATAGTGTAACTACTGGTCTAGCAATTATTGAAGAAGCCAAAACCGTAATTAATGCTTGCCAAAGTATTGAGGAAGTAAATGGATTAGATTTAAGCGAATATATTTCAAGAATTAACGCTCTTACTTCTTATGCTAGTATAACTTCATCTAGCATTATCAATTCTCCAACAACTTCTGACTGGGATTTAGTTAGAGAACATACTGCAACTTGGACATATGACGAGTCCACTCCAAACACGGTTAAAACAAATCAAGTAGGATGGCAATTAAACGATACAACTTATGATGATTTCGATATTGTCTTCAGCGTAAATAACTCTCAAGATATTGCTAGACAAGGTATATTCCTACGTGCTAATAAATCTTCTTCTGGAGATGGTATCGATGGATATTTAATCAATCTCGTCTCCAATGCAAATAATCAATTTATTCAAGTATGGTATATGGACGCTGCTTGGGGAAGCAATGAGCCAAACGTCGTATGTGACTATGTAGATGGATATATTCACTCATCAAGTGTTAAAGATGTGCAATTTAGAATTAGACTTGATGGAAATATGCTTTATATTTTCCTTGAACAAGAATATCAAAGCGGAAATATTAATCCATGCTGCACGATTAATTTAGGAGTTAAACCTACTATCTATCAATCTGGCTTCATCGGAATGATTAACTGGGATGGAACAGATGCTAATATTAATATTCATAGACTAATAAAAAAGTAATATTTTAGCAAAATAATTTATAAAAAAGAGCTATATATTTATTCAATATAGCTCTTTTATTATGCTTATCAACATTTTAATTTTGTCGCTTTAAATTTTTCTTGATTCATGACAGGTAAAGTAAATAATTTGAAATTTACTAGATAAATCTTTAAGAACTTCTTTTATTTTCTCAAAATGAATTTGATCAAGATAAACAAATGGATCATCTAAAATTAAAAAAGGCAATTCTTTGGTATACATATTCTCGATTAATGCCATTCTTAAGCAAAATAAACATCCGATTTTTTCTCCCGAACTTAAATGTTTATAACTTCTTTCTTGTCCATTTTGTTCAAATTTTAATTCCAAATTTGGATTAATAATCATCTTATCATCAAAGGCCTTTTCAAAAGAATTAATGTAATAAGAAAAATTGTTAACAATTGGAGATAGAAATTTTCTTTTTAAATTATCATCTGCGTTTTTTAAATATTGTATAGTATATTCTAGCAATTTATATTGCTCATTATATATATTTAATTGATTAGATAAATCATCTTTTTCTTTTAATAAAACATCATATGCTTCAAGTTTATTTTCACTTTTAGATATAGTATTTTTTAAATTATTTAATTCTTCAGTATACACATTTAAAATTTTTCTTCTTTCTTCAAGATTTTCATACTCTGGTTTTAAAGAAAGATTATTATTTTTCTTCAACAAAAGTAACTGTTTTCTTCTTTCTTCAAGATTTTTGCAATAATAATTATAATTATCTAAATCAGTTTCAGAATCCTTAACAAAATTGTAGACGTTTTCCTCTTCAATATTAAATTCTTGGCAAAATGACGATATCTTATCATTAATTATTTTTAAAGATTCTTCTTTTTGTTTTAGCTTACGCTTTATTTGTTCTTTAAGGTTCCTATATTCAACTAATTCGCTATTAAGTTGAGTATATGCTTCAAGATAATCCGCATTTAAAATGCCACATTTAGCGAAAAAACTATTTATTTGATTATCAATTTGACTTAGTTCTATTTCATGAGTTTTTAAATTTGCTTGTTTATTTTTAAATTCACAATAATGGTTATAATCTTCTTTCAATTTATTGATGGTCATAGAGAAATCTTTAACTTGATAATATCCATATTTATTTAATGCTTTAGTTATTTCTTCTTCTTTATTTTTTCGGTGTTTTTTTATTTCCAAATTCTTTTTTTTATTAATTATTGCTTTTTTACTATATATAAATAAAACGCCACAAAGCATTATAAATCCAATAATTAATAATGACCATCCAATATATAAAACATTAAAGCAATTGATAATTATTCCACTTAATATAAACAAAAGGGGGAGTATAGCAAATAAGATATATTTTTTTATATTCAATTTAGTATCATCTTTTGCTTCTTCGCTATTTAAAGTGCAATATTCTTCGTAATTATTAGTAATATTATCTATTATTTTTTCATCAATATAATTATTTTCAAAATTTATATATATATATTCATATTTAGCGTTTTCTTTCTCTTTATTTAATAGCCCTTTTTTATAATTATATTGCTTAATTAATTCTAAAACATCTTTTAATTTAAAGTCATCTATAGCTTCATTTTTCAATTTTGTATCTAAAAAAGATAATCTTTTTTCATCTTTGTCATCAATATTTTGAGAAATAATGGTCTTTTTATTAATAAATAGTTCTTTTATTGATTCAATATTATTTTTAGTTGGAAATTTGCATTGATATTTTTCTTCAAGATTATTTTTCTGTACTTCATAATTTAATATTTCTTGATCTAATTCATTCCATTTATTTAAAAGATCTTGAGTTTTATTTGCGACATCTAATTTTTCAAGTTCATCTTTAATTAATTGATTTAGTTCTTGTACGCGGTGATAATCTTTTTCAACTTGATTTTTAATAAAATCCAACTCTTTGATTTTTTCTTCAGTATCTTGCAATTTCTTTTTAGTTTTAGGAATAAGTGCATTTTCAGATTTAGATTTTTTATATTCACTTTTTTTCTTTTCTAATTTAATTAATGCTATTTCAGAACTAGAATCATCATCACATCCTTCGATGATATTATTGAGTTTATTTTTAATATCTTGAGTTGAAGCAGTTTCTAAATCCCCCGAATCGATAAATATTGTTCGTTCAAAAGAATCTTTATCGATTCCAAAAATCGATTCCCCAATATATTTTTCAAATCCATTAAATTCAGAACCATTTTTGTAAACTTTAATAGTATCTTTTGTATCACTTTTTTCAGAAAAAAATCGTTCAATTCTATATGTATCATTATCGAATTCAAAAACTACATTTCCACCAAATAATCCTCCATCAAAAGGATAAAAATGTTGTCTATCAGCAAATGATTTATCATTGCTTCTATAAGTTTCTAAACCATAAAACATCGCCTTTAAAAAAGATGCTAAAGTAGTTTTACCATAGCCATTTTTTTCACAAAATGAATTTAAATTATTAAACTCAAATTTCTTTTGTTTTAATAGTCCATAGTTTTCTATATAACATGATATAAGTTTCATAAATCTATCTCCTTATCTTCTAAGGCTCTTATACCTAAATTGATAATTTTATTTTTTTCTTCATCAGATAAATTTGAATCATTATAAACCATCTTGACAAATTCACCTTTTAACGATGAATCATATAAATATTTATCTATATCTATCTTACGTGATGTTTTATCTTTAATATCTACAAAATAACATCTATAAGACAAAATATTTTTTATATCATTTTCTAAATTATCATCATCAAAAGATTTTTGTCCTATTAAATTAATACGATATATTCCATCGGCATTTATATCGACACTTTGAATAATTAAATTATAAACATCCATAATACTTTGAGTATTACTTATATCAATTTCAAATTCATTAATAATGTTTTTGGTAAATGGAATAAATTTTTCTTGGATTTTATCATCGATTTGTAAAAGAATGAATCCATGTTCTCCAATTTCATCAAATCCACGTCCTTGTAAACATCCTGAATAAGCATATTTCCCTCGATTATCTATCTTACCACTTTGATATTTATGCACATGTCCTAAAGCTAAATAATCGATATTTTTATCTCTTAATTTACTGATGTTAATAACATCTTTTTGAAATCCATTAGCGACTTGACCATGCATAACTACGATGTTAATTTTATTTTTATCTAAAGAGAGAGAACTATATCTTGTCAAAGAATTTTCTTCACTTAGTTCGATTCCACTGATAGAGATATTATCATAATCATATGTTGTCCATTCATTTGAAAAACATTTTAAATTATCTAACTCTTTTTCATCATAAATACTATTTATATCATGATTTCCTTTTAAATACAAAAAATCAATATCAGCATTTCTTTTAACTATTTCATAGAATAAACGCTTATCTTTTTGTGATGGATAATTACTATCAAAAATATCACCCGCTAAGATAATAATCTTCACGTTCTCTTCATGAGCATATTCAATCATACGAACAAAAGTTGATAAAATGGTTGATTTTAAATCTTTAGCTTTTTCATTTGTAAAAGAAGAATCCATTTTTGAACCCAAATGAATATCGGCGGCATGAATAATTTTCATAAATATCTCCAATCAAAGTACTTATATATTAACATTAATCTAAGACTAAATCAATTTGATAAATAGCTATAAAATTATTAAAGTAAAACTTAACCTTCATAAAATTAAATTTAATATTCCTTTATAGATAAAAAGAATGTAAAATATCAATAGGAGGAAAGGACATGTTAGAATTTAAATTTGATACTCAATTATTAATTGAAGGTCACAATCTTTCTGAAGAAGCAATCAATGATTATATTACAAACAATATCGAAGGAGATTGTCTTCTCGCTGTTGGAGATGAGGATTTAATTAAAATTCATTTTCATACTAATACACCTTGGAAAGTTCTTGAATACTGTGCATCTTTAGGGGAAATTTATGATGTTGTAGTTGAAAATATGGAAAGACAAGAACAAGGACTTAAAGGATAAACTTTCTTGCTTTAAAATTCATCTCATGTAAATTAATTATAGATGAAAAAAATATCAACTTTTTTTAAACCATTTGAATGGATATACTTATTAGGTAGTTTTGCTTGCATAATTATTTTTGCTATTTTATATCACAATTCGGTATTTGATATAATTGCAACTTTATGTGGCATACTTGCCGCATCAATAAATTTAAAGGCTAGACGTTGTGCTTTTATTTTCTATGCTGTATACGTTTCAATTTATGGCATAACTTCATTCTTTAATCACATATATGGTGAGGCCATATTAAATATTTTTTATTGTCTCCCATTATATCTATTTACTATCTACAATTTATATTTAAATAAAAATAAAGAGCACTCTGCTTCATTATATATAAATAAACTACCGATTAAAGGTTATATTATGATATTAATTATTGTTCCAATAATAACTATTGGTTATGGTTTTTTATTAAAATATCTTAATTCAACATTACCTTTTGCTAATGCCCTTGCAACAGCAGTTGCGCTGATATCATCTTTTTTAGCTTCTAAAGCATATAAAGAGCAATGGATATTTTGGTGTCTATATTCACTTGTTTTAATTTTTATATGGCTAAGCGTTTTTATTGAAAAAGGAAGTAATGGATTGGTATATTTTATCCTAAATATCATCTATGTTGGAATTAATATCTATGGATTGATTATTTGGCAAAAAAAATATAAACTTCAAAACATCGAAAACTAGTCATATATGACAAGAAAAATTATTAACAAGGAGAAAGACAATGAAAATCATTATTATTCGTCACGGAGATCCCGATAATCCACATAATTGTTTGACACCTCAAGGATATAAAGAGGTTGAATTATTAGGAGAATTTCTTAAAGACTTCCATTATGATAAGGCTTTTACTTCTCCATTAGCTAGAGCTTTAATTACTTCTGAAGAAGTTTTAAAGCATCATAACGACCATGCTGAAATACTTCCATGGCTCCAAGAATTCTTACATCTTGTTAATTTACCATATGAACAAGAAAAACATTTGACTTGGGATTTAATGCCTTCATATTACTTAAAAGAAAAAGACTTATTTGATAATGATAAATATCTCGACCATCCGATGATGGTTTCTGGCGATATTAAAAGTAAATATGAAGAAGTAGTTAATTCCTTTGATGAAATTCTAAAAGAATATGGTTATGAAAGACAAAATAATTACTACAAAGTAAATTCATCTAATAGAAAGACTCTTGTCTTCTTCTGTCATTTTGGGATGATGACCGTATTGATGTCTCACTTAATGAACATACCATATGTTATTTTAGCTAATACCATGATTTGCTCCCCTTCAGGAATAACTACCTTTGTAACTGAAGAACGCGAAAAAGGAACCGCTATCTTTAGATGTATGCAATTTGGAGATATATCTCATTTAAATATTGGCAAAGAAAAACCATCATTTCATGGTAGATTTTGTGAAATATATGATTGCGATGAAAGACATTAATTAGTCTTTGTTTACTTGAAGTAATATAAACGACTTTGAAACAATTAGTTTCGTTGTTTTAATAAAATATTCTATATAAAAATATCATAAAAGAAAGGCAGTATAACTTTATGACAAAAATAAAACAGAAAAAATTCAAGCAAAAAAGAAAACTATGGTTCAGAGCTATAAAGAAAATAATGCGAATTAGATATAAAAGACCTAAGTTTATTTTTTTAGATGAGAAGCCATCAAAAGGATCGATAATTTTATCTAATCATGTAGGTACTGATGCGCCGATGAGTTTAGAAATGTATTGTGATTTTCCTATCAGACTTTGGGGTTCAAATGAAATGAATTCCGGGCTTGTTAAATTATACAAATATCAAACTAGGGTATATTATCACGAGAAAAAACATTGGAATTTATTTTTGGCCAGAATGTTTTGTTTAATAGCCAGCCCATTAACTAATCTATTTTATAAAGGCTTAAACTTAATTTCCACTTACACTGATATTCGTTTTAGATCAACTATTAAAGAAAGTCTAAAATCCTTAAAAAATGGCGATAATATTGTTATTTTTCCTGAAAAATCAGATGAAGGCTATCTTAAACAATTAAAAGGATTTTATGCTGGTTTTATTTTACTAGCAAAAGAATGTGAAAGAAATGGAATCGATGTACCAATTTACACGGCATATTATAAAAAAGAAACCCATACATATGTATTTGATAAACCAATCTATTTTAGTGAATTAAAAGCAAGATTTTCATCGAAAGAACTTATTTGCGAATACCTAGTCAATAATTGTAACAAATTAGAAGCTATCGATAGTGATCTAATGTAAATTTTTAGATATAAAAATACTTGTGATGAAAGACATTAATTATCACTTGTTTACTTGACTAAATATGCTTAAACATGTAGGATATTAATGTATCAATTTTTTTAAATTTGATATTCGCGGGATTGGTGAAACTGGTAGACACGTTAGACTTAGAATCTAATGGGCGACCGTGCAGGTTCAAGTCCTGTATCCCGCACCATCAAGTAATTTCTAAGCCTAGAAATAGGCTTTTTTTATTTGGTGGTTTTTACTTTTGATAAGGTTTTTGACAATGTTTTATAAAATTTTGGTGATAAATTCGTTGATTACTTGATTAATTTTTGATTCTTTTTCAAGAGATGTTTTTAAGTAATAATCTTCTGTAACTTTACTTGTTTCATGACCAATATAGTTTGCTATGTCATCTATTGATACTCCTTTCTCTTTTAAATGGGTTACGATTGATGTTCTTAACATATGCGGGTGGAAGTCTTCATTAAAAGCTTTACAATAGGTTTCTAGATGTCTTCTCATTGTGTTTTCATGCTCTGGCGTGCTCTTCTTCCTCAGGCTTCGAAAAAACACAAAATTTGAAGGTTTTAAAGAATAATAATCGATATGCTTTTTAATTAGTGCCGCATAATTTTTTGACATTTTATTTAATCTATCGCTTTTTTTAGTTTTCGGTGATACTAAGATAAAGCCACCTTTAGATCCAGATTTAAAACTTACACTTTGATATGTTTCAAAATACATATTTTTAAAGTCGACAAAAAGTTTCAGAAAAACTAATGTTTCTTAAACTTATAAAATATAGTTAAATATTATCTTTAATTTTTTTTAAATATTTAATATTTACTTCTAGAGGGATTTTTCCATCTATAACATAAGTTTTTGCGGCTAAATCATATAGCGTTTGATTTTTTTTCGATAAAATACAAATTAATAAACTTACTAAAGGCATTATTCCTAAAGTAAAAATTCCCAATATTACATTAATGATAATATAAAGAAATTGTCTTAATAAAAGCGCATACCATTTTACATATTCAAACCTATAATTAATAACATAAAGTTTCAAAATATACTTTCCTAATGTCCGTCCTTTTCTAAGTAGTAA
Source organism: uncultured Bacillota bacterium (assembly GCA_902493275.1). Lineage (GTDB taxonomy): Bacteria > Bacillota_I > Bacilli_A > RFN20 > CAG-449 > CAG-449. The sequence continues at coordinate 61,781 of CABUOQ010000004.1, forward strand.
AGGAACTATATAAAACACTATAAATGAAGAGACAAAAATTGTTAGAGTTGCTTCTAAAATAATATATTTTAATATTTGATATTGTTCATCGATAATTCTATCTGATAGTTCTATTATTCGTTCATCGTTTAAAAAGCAATTTTTAATTTCTTCTGATACGCTCTTATTTTCTATACGCGTATTATTTTCATCGTAATAAAATATTCCATATTCATCTTGAATATCATTATATTTTTGATTGTCATCTTTATATATAGTTATGACTTGATTGTAAGATTGAATATTAGAAACAATAGGATGAACAACTAAACCAAATAAGAAAAAAGAAATTATTGTCATCAATAATAAATCTACCATCATTGCAAATAGTCTTCTACCGACTTGTGATTCAACTTTTTCTTCCATATATACTCCTAAAAATAAAGACTACCAATATAGGTAGTCTTATTATATATTATATTTTATAAGTTAGATAGTAAAATAATTAGTTTGATTAGCAATATCACCCTTAGTTTCACCATTTTGTTTGAAACCATTATTTTGAATAACTCCCGAAGTGAATTGGACTAAAATTGCTTTTAAAGTAGTATCTTTTGTTATCGATTGTCCAATCTCTGTATAATCTATATCTAAACTTAACTTCCAGTACTCACCATTAGAATCTAATTCATACTTTACTTCATATAAAGTAAGATCTTCTCCATGGAATTGCTTATTTTCATCATCCCAGAACCCCGTTTTACCTGTTTGAATATACGCTCTATCTTTATAGATAACAAATCCTACATCTGAAGCATCAAGTCCCCATCCAGTTTTATCTGATGTACTAGAATGAACGATAAATCTTATAAAATCACTATCATTAAACTCACTAAATGATACCATATTTAATGTCAATTTTTCTTCATATCTAACCACGTTAGCGTATATGTGTCCACCACCGATTGAAAATTCAATATTTTTATCCTTTATCAATGTTTCTTTATCAACAGAAGTCACTTCTTCTTGAATAACTAAATATGAACTTTGAGCTGCTGGATCACCCATACCAACACCTTGATATACCATACCATTACGATAATCTATAGCGTCATAGATATCCCCTGTAGTGGATGCATTAAAGAATTCCATCGCAAACATTGAAACTTTACCAGATGATTTATATCCAGGAATCTCAGTGAAATCCACTTCAAATTGTAAAGTAAAGTATCCTTGAGGATTATTGTTAAATACTGGTTGATGATTAGCAGAAACATCATCTACACCAAAAGTTCTATAGGCCCAGAAATCTGTTAATCCTGTCTTTTTGACAGCTTTTTCACTGTTAACAAGGAAAGTTATATCGCTTTCTTGTAATGACCATCCATTACCATTTGTTGATGAAGTATGTAAGATAATCTTCATATATTCATCCGCAGCAAATTCACCAAATCCAATCATATCGAAAATAAATGATGCATCAGTTTTAGTGTATTTAATATGCACATCATCACCATTAGGTTTATTAGTTAAAATTGGATCAGCTGTATGGAAATCATATCCTTTTGTTAATTCTTCTTTATCATAATCTGGAAGAGGTACATCTTCTGGATAACAATTCATCACACAATTAAAGCAATAATTTTCTTTATCACATCGGACATAATTAATTGGGTTTTCAACTGGAGCAATATCTTGACTATCTAAAGCTAATAATGGTGCCCAATCGCTATCTGATTCGGACCATTCACCAACGCTTACACCAACAATCTCATCGTTACTTATTTCCAATATATCATATGGAATATTCACAATAATATCGAGACCTTCATTTTCAACAACCTCTAAAGAGACATTTTTAGTTACTTCAATACCACCACAATTAATAATTGAAGTGCTATAATCATTTTTAATAGTTGTTTTAAACACATTACTATCTTGACTTGATGAAACAGTTTTTGTAGAAACATATATTTCAAGTTGTGCCGTTCTATTTTCCGCGACAAAGTATTTATTAGGTGAAGAACATTTAACAATTAATCCATTGCTATCTCTAGAAGTAAAAACACTAAAAGCTTCATATTGTCCTTCATTCCAAGATTTACTAGCTAAACTACCTAGTTTTCCATATGTTTTTATTAATTCAATATTGCCTAAAGCGATAGTTTCTGAATCACCAATTAATTGATCTTTAATATTTTTGGAATATGATTCATATCCCTTACAAGTTATTTCAAGCATTTGATCTTGGGTTGGGTCTAATTTACTTAAAGTAAACTTTCCTTCACCATCAACAGATATCAACTCACCATTTAAAGATACTTTGGCACTTGATAATACTCCATCAAATACATTTGTAATAGTTCCTTGGACATTATATTCAGAAATTATTGAAATTTCAGATGATGAAACACTAATTGAAGATTCTTCTGATGAACTTTCTTCAACAAAAGAAGAGCTTTGTTCAGATGAAGATGAAATCACTGTTGAAGTTGAAGAACTAGAACTAGAAACAGAACTTTCAATTGAACTATTTGGTTGATTATTACAACTAAACATTACTCCCATTAAAGATAAAATAGATATTGTACGTAATATTTTTTTCATTTAATTACCTCCTAGATTAATGATAAATCTTAACATTACGATATATAGCCGCAGCTCCATCAGTATATAAACCTAGATGACCATGGCTGAATCCTTTAGAATCAAAATATTCTAAATTAACTGCCCCATTATCTAATGAAACAGTAATTTTGTTAGATCTTGCTTCAATTTTCAAATGATGTATTTCATTCGATGAAGAAGCATACGCATCTGCAGATGTATCAATTTCAGAATTATTATAATCACATTTGCTTATAAACACTTTTGAATTATTAAATCCACAATAATAGCCTTGTATTGATGCCATATTATCACTAGAAGCAAAGGCTGGATTAGCCGCTCTAAGAATAACTCCACAGCTGTTAGCTTGAGTTTCTCCAACAAGTTCAATATCAACTTCAATCGTACAGTCAGTGATAGTTTCATCACCAAAATACATTAAATTACGATTACCTGCCAAAGCATAATGTCCATTATCTCTTATCTTCCAAGAATTTACATAAACTACACCTTTATCGATATAGGTCGATAAATCATTTTCAAATTTTGGCCAGGTTTTACTTGATTTAAATGTCTCTATTTCGTGAAATGCGAATTCTTCGCCATCACATATGACTTTTAAATAGTGAGACCCTTGAGTGATATCAACTTCTCCCATAGTAAGTTTCACATATTGAGTATAAATGTCTCCACTTTGTGGTACTACGCATCTTAATTGTGCATGATTATCTATTTGAAGTATAACTTTTTTACCCGCATATTTTTTATCAAGCAAGAAATCTAAACCATAATAACCATCTTCTTTAACCCATATTTTATAAGTTACGCTATCGCCTTTTTTGGCTAGTTTAACATCGTGACTGCCTTCTATACCATTAAATTCATATTCATCAGAAGTACTAGTTTGATTAACCAAACCTGAATCTTTAGAAAAATTAGACTTATAATAATTTGCCGCTAAAACTTTTTCCTGATATACCTCTTCTTGCAAAGATGAACCTTGACCGAAATTTGAAAAAGCTGTATAGCAAATGGTCGCATCATTATTTAAATAACCAATTTTTCCACCCTCTAATTTATCAACATTTGAATTAATTAGTTTTTGAATATTATCAAAGTATAAATCTAAGTTAGAATCTTTATAACTTATTCTCAAAGTATGAAGTTTAGTATAGTCATATTCTTTATTTAATTTTACTGTGGCAATTTCTTTTGATATACCATTTGTAATTTTATTTAAAGAGATATCGCTATTATCGATTTTAAAATTCACATAATTATTTTCATCTTGATAAGCAAAAACTCCTTGAGTGCTTTCTCCAATAAAATTAAACTCAGCAGTAAATGTATTCTCAGTTTCAATACTAGACAAGAGATAATCACCTTCAAGAGATAATCCATTTTTATCATTTGCAACAAAAGCAGGCATATCTGGAACAAAATTATCTTCTAATTCTGGATGATTAATTGTCATTCTAGGACCATCAAAATTTAATCTAGAAATATTAAAACTACGATCTGGACCTCCAGAAGAATTTAAATTGTGATAAGCAATATAATAGCTATCCATATTAGGGCCTAAAACTGTTGAAGAATGTCCTAATCCACGAAATTCATTGCTTGTATTTAGGGCAATTGTTCCGCCTTCAGAATAACCATTACGATCAAATACATCACCAGTTGCATAAGAATACGCGATACGATATCCATCTGAGACAACATTATTCCCCGTATATGTAAGATAGGAAACACCATCAACTTTAAGCATATATGGTCCTTCTGTCCATCCACCAAGTTGAGTATTAACTAAAGTACGCGAATCACCCATTGTAAAATCATCATTTACTTTAACAATTCTAATTCCACTATTTGATGCTCTTAATAAATACATTTGTTCATCGTCATCGATGAAAAATGAACCATCAATAGATTCACCAAAGTTACCCGTAATTGCTACGAATGGTCCTTCTGGTTTTTCAGCTCTTAATATATAATGCCCATTACCTCCTTGTGATTGGACCATATAGAAATAACCATTATGGTAGATAACTTCTGGCGCATATGCCGTGATAGTGCATGAGTCCATACTTACATAGCCTTCATCTAGGCCTTGACCAGTAATCTTATTCCAATTAATTAAATCGTCACTTATCCAACCACGCACTCCAGTTTCAAAATTCTTAGTTGAACAATATAGATAGTATTTTCCATTAAAGCGATATACAAATGGATCTCCAACTCCATACTCACTCCATTGACCTGGAATTTTTTGTTCATCAAATTTATTAGTATATGTATCTCTTAAAGTGATTTTATCTTCTTGTTCTAATTGACTAGAATTATTTATTTGTGAAGAGGTGGACGTATTATTGTTACATCCGGCCAAACTTACCAATAAAAATAAACTAACAATGCTCTTATTTAATCTCATATCATATCCCCCTATAAAGCTTTCATCGTGCAATTATATATATAAGGTGTACCACTTTGAGCACTTTGTATAAGCGCTGCCTTACCAACAGCTTTTGTATATGTTTCATATCCATCAGCTTCAAAGACTATATATGCGTTTTTAGTTGTTGAAACAACCAAAGAATATCTTCCGTTTACTACATAGGTGAAATTGCTTGGATCATCACGATTATATACTTTAGCCTCTTCAACATTACATGTACCCTCAACAGTTGCATTAGCAATTGATAATGTTATATCTATTTTCTTTGGTGTATTTGATAAATCTGCACCAGCAATTTCAATCACATTAGAAATATATCCATCAGCACTTACATTAAGCTTTGCATCAATTCCACTTATTAAATATAAAGAATATTTTCCATTTTCATCGACATTATAAGAATTAACTAATGCTGTTGTAATTGGCTTTTCATCACTATCTGTGACAGTTCCATATACCTTGGTAGCATATGTTTGATTATTGCTAGCACGATATAAACCATTATCTAAACCTAAACGACAATATTGATCAGTATATTCTGGAGCAACATAATCTTCAAAGCCCTCACCTTTAAAGTTCCAACCATCCCAATCGTTTAAAGATTGTGACCACATTCCGCAAGAAAAACCAATAAGTTCATTACTTTCAATCCCTAAAAATGCATATGGAATAAACGCTTCAATATAATATGTAGTTCCTGATAGATATGCTTTATTAGTAATTTTAGATGCTGAAACAACATTGTTATTACCATCTCCAAAATTAACAATTGAAATACCGCCATCGCCTTTAAAATCAATGCGGTAATCAGATTTATCTCTACCATGAAAAGAAGAACCAGTATCAATAAATAATTCGATATGGTCACCATTTAAAACAGCAGTCGTGGTTTTATACAAAATATTTATTCCTTCAAATCCACGATATAATTCCGCTTCACAATGAGTTATGCCTCTAGCTCCGCCAAAACTTACTATTGATGTTGGAGAATATAACGCAATCACATCTAAATTAGTAATCCCATTAGCTGTTAAATCTAAAATCTCTAATGCTGTTAAAGAACTGCGATAATTTTCTTTCTCAACCGATAAAACTAAATCATTATCAAGAACAATTTCTAAAGAAAACATCCCCATATAATCTGAAGTTGTCGAAATATTACCTACTGAAACAATTGCGTTTTCGATTGTTCCCTCAGAAGGATTTTTTATCGTCCCTTTTAAAGTAGTTTTAACTTGTTTTGATGTATTCACCAAGCCAACATTCAAATTATAAACACCATTTATCGAATTTTTTAATTCAGAACTTGATAGTACTTTTTCATACTCTTTATAGCCACTTTTGGTATACTTAATTGTTAAAGAATTATTTGGATTAATATTTTCAATTGTATATTTACCATTATTATCAGAAATATACGTTTCTTTATCAATATAGATATTAGCTCCAGAAAGAGGTGTTCCCTCTTGGTCTTTAATTGTACCTGTAATACTTATATTATCCATTGGAAGATTATCACGAGAATAAATTTTATTATTTGATAATACCAAATATCCTTGAGGTGATTGTGGATCGATAAAATTACCTTCATATGTAATTCCCCCCCATGTATACGCTAAAGTTTCACTTGTTGAGTCTTTACCACGTGATACATGACCGAGAGAAAATCCAAACACTGAATTACGAGTAATGCCTACTTGAGCATATGGAACCATCAATTCAACGCTATAACCTTTATCCGTATCGCTATCATCATTTAAGGTTCCATCTAATAGAATTTCATAATCTAATAATCCATTCCAAGAACCCCATTGACCATTAGAGCCAACAAAAATTCTTGTTTTTCCATGGGCTCCAATATTAATTTGAATATCATCAGTTTGAGGCTTTAAAGCTGCATCATTTTTAAAATCAAAATATATTTCCACGGAGTCACCTTTAGTAACATCATCACCATTATTGTTACCCACAGTTTGAATATCGATATCATTCACTTTGAAAAAACAATAAAGAGCGCTTTGTCCACGATACATCTTTACACTAGCTTGTAATGCAGCTCCAAATTTTATTTCTTCTGTAGCCGATGCCCATTGCTCTTCATCATCGATTCCATCGACTTTTAATTCTGGAGTAGTATAATTACCATCAAAATCAAATTGATCACCTGTCTCTTCCTTGCTTTGCTCATAATCAATCACATCTAACTTGCCTCCATTAGAAGAAGTTTGATTGTTAATTGTATTACATCCTGCTAAGGTTAATCCAATAAGAGCCAAAAATATTTTTTTATTCATAGAAGTCCTCCTGAATATAATTACTTAGAATAACGTTTTTAGCGTTATATATACCACTTAATCCCATGGTATCTTGGTAAGGTAGTGTCGTTACAAACATCAATTCATCATTTATAAATACATTAATAACATCATCATTAATCTTCATTTTTAAAGTATATTTTTCATTAACTTTAATTGGTATTGGCTTATCATAGACCCGTTGTGTTTCATATTGACAATGCTCAACAACTAATAAATCATTTCTTAATCCAACAATATATCCCATAAAACGTGGATGTTGGTTACTGGAGTGTGTTGAATAATTAGAAGCGTTAAATATCAATCCAAACAACGAATTATCATCAAACTTTTTGATTACAAAATCGATTGAAGCAATTTTTGATGGATGAGTAAATATATATCTTTTATCAATTTTCACTATATTTTTAATTAATCGCTCATTATCAATTAATTCCTTAACTAAAAGGTTTTTTATTTTTATTTTTCCTTTTATTAAAGTTATAGTTAAATGATCATCTTTTTCAATTAGCAATTTGCATAAAAATCTATTTCTAAATGTATATTCATTGTCTTCTTGATGAATTATCACAACCTGAGAATCAGATTTTGAATTAATTAACATTTCGACATCTTCTAAAACATCAATGTTTCCAAATAAATAATAATATTTTGTGGAAGAAGATTTTAAATAGAAATTGAGAGGTTTTGATAAAGTGACATAGTATTCTTTATTATCAATCTTGTTAATATCCATCTCATTAATCAAAAGATTGCCTGGAATATTTATTCTCATCTTAGAATTACTAGAACCATTTACATGATTGGTAAACGCGGTATAATATAGATTCTGTTTATACACATATCCAATTTTACCTTTCTTTATTTTATTACAACCACCAATATATACATTATCAAAATATATTAATAAATTATCAGCATTAACAATTCTAATGGTATGAAAATTTAAACAGTTCATACTTAATGCCTTAAAAAAGATTTTTTGACCATTATCATCATATATGCTTAATCCTTTTTTAGAATAATCAATTAAAGTAAACTTTTCATTTTGATTCTTGATGATTATTTTATTTTCACCTTTAAAATTAAACTCTGCCGTAAAGGCTTCATCCGTGGATAATTTAGATAAAACTAAATCTTTCTCTAAATAAAAATTATTCATCGAATGTTCTAAATCATCTTCAATTAATGGACGAGGTGGTTTAGGCTTTATCATATTTGAAGGATTTACTGCCATCATCCTTCCATTAAAATAGATATTATCAATACCTAAATATCGAAAAACTCTATTTTTTTTATTTTCTAAAACGTGATACGCAGCATAATACTGGTCTAAGTTAGGTCCTAAGACAACTGAATTATGCCCTAACGCTGAATAATTCTTTTTAGTGGAAATTATTAATGGTTCATCAGCAACATGGTAATCATCATCAATATTTAATGAAGTTGCATATTTTACCCTATATGCTGTTGAAACTAAGAAATTACCGCAATAAGTGGCGTAATAATATGGGTATCGATAAAAAATACTAGGACCTTCAGTCCACCCACGACTAATCTGAGGTAAAATATATTTTCGATTTGTTAATTTGACTTTATCTTCATCAAAATCTAACATGCAAATACCATTATGATCTGCGCGAATAAACTTGAGATTAAAATCCTTATCATGAACAAAACTACCATCAATCATCGAATGTAAATTTTCACTTATCAATGAAAATGGACCTGTTGGAGAACTGCTTTTTAAAAAATAATGACCGTTACCACCTGGTGAAGTACACATATAAAATACTCCATCATGATAAATAACTTCCGGTGCATAAGCATTTTTTAAAATGGGATTTTTAACTACATAACCATATTCTTGATAGTTCACCAAATCATCAGATATAAAAACTCTTATTCCTTCATCATCTATTTCACAAGATGGATATAGATAATATTTTCCATTAAATCTTAAGATAAATGGATCTCCACAAGAGTAAGGCTCACCATTTTTTAACTTTAACGTTATTGGATTTTTCATCTTTACTCCTTAGTTCCAGATAAGGCAATGGAATTGATAAAGAAATTTTGAAAGCAGAAAAATATTAAAATCATCGGTATAGATGCAAGAACTGATCCTGCCATAATTGTTGGTAGTTCCACGCCAGAAGCATTGCTTGACAATAAGGAATTTAAATAGACTTGCAAGGTAAGTTTTTTAGGATTAGTGAGATAGATTGATGGTCCAAAAAAGTCGTTCCATATTCCTACAAACCAGAATATTGCTTGAGCCGCTATAGCGGGTTTAGCAAGAGGTAAAGCAATTTTATAGAACATCTTGAAATATCCGCTGCCATCAATTTTAGCGGCTTCAACTAAAGCATCTGGCAATCCTGCTTTCATATATGTTATGATGAAGAACATCATCGACACATTACCAAATAAGCCTGGTAATATTAAAGGCCATAAAGTATCTGTCATTCCTAAGGTTTGAAATGCGCGATATTGAGGTAACATAACCGCAGCATAAGGAACCATCATTGATGACATTAAAATAAGCAATAAGGTCTTTTTATATTTTAATTTTAATTTTGCAAACGCAAACGCTCCAAGAGCGGAAAAGAAAGTTCCAAAAGTTATTACGCTCACTTCAATTAATAACGTGTTTAAAATTGATAAATAAAAATTTTGATCCGTTAAAATATCAATATAAGAATCTATAAGCCACTTAGATGGAAACATCGTAGGTGGCGCTGCCCATGATTCATTAACGCTCTTAAATGATGTTAAAAACATCCATATATACGGAAACACCATGGTAAAAGCCCCAATAAGAACGATAATTGTCGCAATAATAAAGCCAACACTTAATCTTTTTTTATTTTTAGAGATAAATTTAATTTTTGTTTTTGTCTGTTCCATAATTCACCTCTAAACATCTAACATCTTAGTCTTTTTAAACTGGATGAATGTGACAATCATAATTACAATGCCTAATATAGTTGATGCAGCAGAGGCAAGACCATATTTGCTCTTATTAATACCATAATTCCAAATATAATAGACAATAGTTCTAGCCCCTGGATTTCCCTCAGCAAATACTTGTGCATCGGTGTATGATTGTAAACCACCAATGATTCCTGTGATGATTAAATAAAATGTTGTTGGTTTAATAAGGGGAACTGTGATTTTAAAGAATTGAGTTGATGTTGAAGCTCCATCAATTTCAGCTGCTTCATAATAAGAATCTGAAATTGAATTTAATCCAGCCAAGTATAAAAGCATCGTGCCACCAATAGCACTCCAAATATTTTTGATACATATTGCCACTTTAATTAACCATTTGCTCGATGTGCCAAGCCAAGGAATATTAGTATGAAATATATTGTTAATAATTCCATAATCCATTTGGAAAATATATCGCCATATAATATTAATAGCTACTGCAGAAGATACAGCTGGCAAATAATATATTAATCTAAGCGCCTTTGATCCATGAGATATCTTCTTTAAATATGTTGCTAATAAAAGTCCAATAAACATTCCAATTGGAATAGTAATAAGAAATAGCAATGTATTTCCTACTGCACTCCAGAATTCTGAATCGGTAAATAATTTCTCATATTGCTTAAACCAAACCCATTTAGTGGTTTCTCGCAAAGGATTAAAATCTGTAAAACTAGTATAGATCGAAAATCCCATTGAAATTGCAGTAAAAATACTAAAACCAATAAGGGGAACTAAAACAAATAGAAAAGCTATAAGAGATTCATGACCACCAAAACGTTTTTTTCGCATTACAATTTTTGCCATATGAAACCTCTTTTTTATTTTATCCATTTAGATATTCATTAGATTCATCAAGACCACTTTGATACTTGTTAGCATATCCTTTTAAGAACGATTCAGCCGTTTCATTACCTTGATAAACAGTATTTAACGCAGTATCTAAATCTTCTAAGAATGTATTATCATATGCATAATATTTACATCTATTTTTGCCTTGAACATATTCATTACCACGAACAATATCAACAAATAATTTTCTATTTTGAGGCATTAATTGTCTTCCGGTTAAACCTTCACCATTGACATATTGATTTTCAGCATATTCTTTAATATTTGGAATTGCTTGACCTAATTGGTAATTCATTATATTAGATGATTCTGAGCAAGCTAAGAATTTTGCTAAACGCACCGCGGCGTTTTTCTTTTTCGATTTAGAAGATACGCAATAAGCGACTGAGCCTACCCAAGAAGTAGATTTAGCGCCTTCTGCTGGTCCGACTGGTACTGGTACTATATCAAATTCAAAGGTCAAATCTTCCCAAAATTGTTTACAATCCCAAGGTCCCATAAAGGTGAATACACATCCTTGATTTAAAAATCTTTGAAATGAATTTTGCGATGATTGTTCATCAGCTGTTGGAGCAACTTTATGCTTTGTAGATAAATCCGCTACAAATTGAACTGCATCGATAAAATTTTGATCGGTGATTTTTTGATTTTTAACATTTTCATCAAAATAATCAGCATTATTAGAATAAACCGCTGCCATTAACTCATAATATCCAATTCCATATATATTATTAGTTGTGATAGCTTTTAAGTAGTTAACAAAATTGTCCCATGTCATAGGAATATCTGGACTTGGTAATTCCAAATCTAAATTATTTTCTTGAATTATTTTCTTTAATAAATCTTTGTTATATACAAGTGGATAAGGTCCTAAATCTTTAGGTAAACCATATAAATTCCCCTGTCCTAATTTGAAATTATTGCGGTCATATCGATACATGCTAGTTGATAAGTCCCACATAGAATCAATTTCGCTTTGTTCCACATATTCATCTAACGCTAATAATTTACCCGAATCAGCCCATTGCATAAATTCATAATCAGGAACATAAAACACATCAGGTAAATTGTTTCCTTTATTTTTTAATGTGGTCATATAAGAATCACTATCAGTAGCAGAATAAACAACTTTAACATCTTGATTTTGTCTCATAAATTCATCGACAAGAATTTGGAAATTTTCTTGTTCTTCTGCACTTCCCCATCCAAAGAATGAAATAGTTGTGGTTCCCGTCGACTCACTTCCATCATTAGATGAAGATTGGTTTACCTCATTTTGAGAACAACCACTTAGAATCATTAAAGCGGATAATAAACTTAAAGTTAAAACTTTTCTTTTCATAATATTATTCATCAATAGGCACTTGTGATACCTATTAATTTTCCTCCTATCTTTATATTCATTTTAGATTAGCTCAATATTTACAACAATACATATTTAATGTTTTAATATGATTTTTTTTATTAAGTTTTGAAAGCGCTTTAACAATTAAATAAATAAAATTATGCTATTTTAGCCTAAATTCATATGATTTTTTTTATTTTTATATATCTTATTTTACTTTTTAATGTATAATAATAAATAGAAAGTCAAAAAACAAGTCAGTATACTTAGTTTTAGAGGAATAAAAATGATTTTTAAAATTGAATACGTTTCAGCTAACGCTATTGAAAACAATCCTTTCATGATTGATCGTCCAGAAGGAAGTTATCGATTCATCTTCTTCCATTTTATTTCTGAAGTGACAATTGAAATAAATGGAGAAACTATCGATGCTAATCCTGGGTCAATCATTCTTTATTCACCAAAAGAAAAACAAAAATTTTATGTAAATAAAAATCGATTAAATCATGAATATATCGATTTTCAAATTATGGATGAAACCTTTTTTAAAAGCATTAAATTTCCATTAAATACTTTATTACAACCAAAAATGTCAAATTACATTTCTCAAAAAATTAAAGAAATTGTAAATGAAAAAGTCTCTGATCAAGTTGGTAACACTTATATTATAGAATCAAAGATGATTGAATTATTTGTTTCTATCGCTAGAAAAGTTAATCACCGCAATCGAATTAATTCCGAAATATATACCACTGAGATTAAAAACAAATTTGAAAACATTCGTTTAAAAATGTATCAATCACCAGATAATTCTACCGTGAATAATTTAGCTAAATCTTTAGGTTTTTCTCTCTCAAGATTTAATACATTATATAAAGCATATTTTGGTATCACTCCTATAAAAGATTTAACAAAAGCTAGAGTGACAAGAGTTGAAGAACTAATTAACAATGGCTATTCAACCAAAGAGATAATCAAAAGAATTGGATTTTCAAGTGAAGAATATTATTATCGTTGGTTTAAAAAGCAATTCAAAAAAACTACCGAAGACTATATAAAAGGGAGAAAAGAGAATGATTAAGCATACAAAGTCATATATAA
>CABUOQ010000005.1 GCA_902493275.1 uncultured Bacillota bacterium
ATTGCTTTTTCTTTTATAAAGTATGAAAAACTGCTTTTACTTTAAAAACTTGCGAATTGTAAATTAATTGAATATTCATTATATTAGTAATAGGAGTTGATTCTATGAGCCAAATGAGTTAAATTAGAGAATATTGCAACAATCCTAAGGGTCAATTATTTGATTTAGGATACTTGAGTAAAAACCATTTTTAAAGATATTCCATTGTCTAATTTAAGGAAATATATTACTAGATTAGTGGAAGAAGGAGCGCTGCATCAAATATCAAAAGGTATTTTTATCATTGGAGATACTGAATTATCTAAAAAAGAAATTATTTTTAAAAATTACTTAGTTGCTAATCTTGTGTTTGTAAAAGGGATACCAGCAAAAGAATATTTATTATTAACTCTAGGATTGACAAACAAAGAAAATGTGAATGTTACGATTTATTCTAATAAAACTTTTTCTAATAAAAATATATGTGGTATAAAAGTCATGCCATCAAAAGATGCATATGCCTTGGTAACTAAAGGCTTAGCAATTTTATTAGAATTAATACATTGTGAACCTATTATTAAAGAGGAATATGAAGTTGCTTGGGCGTATAAAATTTATGAATTAGCTAAATCGTATAAAGATTCTAATTTTTCTAAACATAATATGTTTTATCCTAGGAAAGTATATATAAGACTTGCTAATTTGTTGGAACGTATGCATATATCTAATAGGGTGATGGAAATATATTAATATAAGAAGTAATTATAGTTTTATTAAAAGCATAAGAGGATTTAAAATTTATATTAAATATAATGTTAGTGAAGCAAGGAGGTTTGTCGCATCATGTGACTCATCTCCTTTATTTTTTAATATGCATTAGAAAATATAGAGAAAGAAGATATTGACGATATCCTTCTTTATTCAAAAAAATTAGAGAGGAATTAAATCAGGGTTAGAATCCATTTGGTGGAAAGTGGCGGATAAATAACAAAAAAATGTTGAGATTATAAGTCTCTTCATTTATTTTTTTGATGGTGTGTTAAATTTTGACATATACTTTTTAAATTATTTTATAGCCAAATTGTAGTCAAGTGAAAATTAGAACAATAAAAAAGCCTAATTATAGGCTTATTTTTACATTCATGGTGGGCACTGAGGGGATCGAACCCCCGACCTTCTGTACGTCAAACAGATGCTCTCCCAGCTGAGCTAAATGCCCGAGACAATATTTATGATATTAAACGTGGATGAAATTGTCAATAAAAATCTGTAATTTATCATCTAATTTTGAGCCTTCAATATTAATTGCTAACAAATTTGAATATTTATTTATGATTTATTATAATCTTTCATGGAAAATATAAAAATGATATAATAACCATATGAATTTTAATGATTACTTTGATTTAGCAAAATTTTTTTCTAAACATGAATTTAATTTATATATCGTAGGTGGAGCAGTAAGGGACTATCTTTTAAATCGAGAAATTAATGATTTAGATTTGGTTAGTGATGCTTTACCTCAACAAATAATGGAATTATTCCCGGATGCTGACGATTCTTTTATCAAGTATGGTGCAATCAAAGTTTTATTTAAAAACAAAAAAATTGATATAACAAGTTTAAGAAAGGAAGAATATGACAATTCCTTTCGTCAACCAAGCAAAGTTATATATGTAAAGAGTATTAAAGATGATAGCTGTCGTAGAGATTTTTCAATTAATGCTTTATATATGGATCAAAATAAAAATATTTATGATTTTTATAATGGATTAGATGATTTAAAAAATAAAACTATAAGAGTGATTGGCGATATTTCTACGCGAATGAACGAAGATCCTCTTAGAATGCTTAGAGCTATTCGCTTTTCAATAATGCTTGATTTTAAAATAGAAACGCAATTAAAAAAACATATTAAAAACAATTTGCACTTATTAAATAAAATTTCATATATTCAAGTTAAAAAGGAACTTGATAAAATGAAAAAAATTTCATTAGAAAAATATCAAAATGTAATATCTGAATATAATTTAGATAAGACTTTAATCATTGATGAAATTCCAGTTAGGAAATTAAATATTATCGATTTGCATTGTGATAGTATTACACTTTTAGAAAAGACAAAGCAAAAACTTTTTAAAAATACATCTCATATTGATATTGAAAAATTATTAAAAGGACAATATTTATTACAAGTATTTGCTATTTTTTTAAACAAAAAAGAAGGAGATTCAAGACTATTATTTAATAAGTATTATGATTTTTATCAAAACCAAATAAAAGAAAATGAGAACTTCTTGCTTCCAATTCTTTTAAAAGAAGATTTAAATAAAATAAAAAGTTTGGGAAAAATTGGTGCTTTACTTTCTATTGAAGATGGAGATCTTTTACAAAACGATTTAAAATATTTAGATTATTTATACGCTCTAGGAGTAAGAATGATTACTTTGACATGGAATTATCCTAATTGTATCGGATATCCCAATTATGATTTAAGTAATCGTGCTGAATTTAATTTATCAAATTTTGATAATAAAAATGGTCTTACAGATTTTGGACGACAAGTTATAAAAAAAATGAATGACTTGGGGATCATCATCGATGTTTCTCATCTTTCGGATAAAGGATTCTACGATGTTCTTAAAATTTCTTCGCAACCTATTGTTGCAAGCCATTCAAATTCAAGAGCGATTTGTAATGTTGGGAGAAATTTAACTGATGATATGATTTTAGCTCTTCATCGTAATAAAGGTGTAATAGGAATAAATTATTGTAAAGATTTTGTCTCGGACAATGATAAACAGTTAGATGATTTAGTTAATCATATATGCCATATCAAAGAATTAGGTTGCCTTGATAATATCGCTCTAGGTTCAGATTTTGATGGAATTGATACACCACCAGATTTAATTGATGCCTCATTTGTCCCTTTATTAATTGATGAATTATATAAAAAAGGATTTAATGAAATTCAAATACGTAAGATAACGCATGAAAATTTTATTAGAGTTATGAAGAATGTATTAAAATAAGATAAAAAAAAGCGTATTATAATAATGATTTGAGGAGAAGTAAAAATGATTACAATTAAGTTAACTCAATTAGATTATCGCTATATTCTAATTGATCAATATAGAGAATTAGGATTAACTGAAAACGAAGTTATCGTTTTGCTTTTGGTTGATACAATTTATAAGAATAAGCCTTCTTTAATTACTGGGGAGTTGTTATCTTCTAAAATGACTTTAAAGAGTGAGGAAATTGATAAGATTCTAGTATCATTGATGGATAAACATTTTTTGAGTTATGAAGACGTTAATGGAATTATGGTTACTTCGATGGAAAATACTTATAAAAAAATTATTGATTTATTTAAAAAGAATGTAACATCAATAAATGATTTGGAAAATGATAAATCACAAAGCGATAGCTATTCTAGAGTTTTAAAGAGAATTACTGAGGAGATGAAAAGAAATTTATCATCGTTAGAGCTTGATTTAATAAATACTTGGTTTAATGGTGAAAATATGATAACTGAGCAACAAATTAATTTTGCTATAGATGAGTGCTTAATGAAGAATAATAAAATTACTGTGAAACAAATTGATCGAATAATCATTAAGAATCTTTCACATAAAGATGTGATTGACGAGGGCTTTACCTCGGTTGATGATAAGACAAAAAGAGACATAAAAAAAGCGATTGATATCGCCTCATATGATTGGAAAAATAGACAATGAAATCAGCAATAAAAGCTAAATTAATTAGTGATTATTTTAATAAAATTCTTCCAGATGCTCAATGTGAATTATTATATAATCAAGATTATGAATTATTGATTGCAGTCATGTTATCGGCTCAAACTACTGATAAAGCGGTTAATAAAGTAACACAGATTCTTTTTAGCAAATTTAAAAACCTAGATGAATTAAATAACGCTTCGATTGAAGAGATTGAACAATGTATTCACTCGTTGGGGTTATATAAAAATAAAGCTAAAAATATCAAGGGAATAGTTAAAGGATTAATTGAGAATTTTGATTATCATGTCCCTCAAGATGAAAATCTTTTAACGACACTTCCAGGTGTAGGAAGAAAAACGGCAAATGTTGTTCGTTGTGAATTATTTTCTCTTAATGAATTCCCGGTAGATACACATATTAATCGAATTGCCAAGCGATTAAATATTGCTAAAGAAGAAGATGATGTATATGAAGTTGAGATGAAGTTAAGAAAATTGTTTAAAGGATTTGATTACATTAAATTGCATCATCAATTTATTCATTTTGGAAGATATTATTGCCCAGCAAGAAATCCTAAATGTGAATCATGTGAGATTTGTAGTATCTGTGGTTACAAATCATCCCAAAAAGATAAATTGTCTTTAAATTCAAAAGTATAAGGGGTTCCAGTTAGTTTTTGATTATTTTCGAAAGTTTCACAAATTGTAATTGTGAAATTTTTTTGTTTATTGGGAATAGTTATATGATTATTTTTATATGGTATGGTTTGTAAGGTATTTTCATCTTCATATGTTAAAAGATAAACTTTTTCTCCGAAGAGATACTTATATAATTCATCTTGAATTAACTCATCTTTAATATCTATTTCTAAATTATCACTAGTAGCGATAATATCGACATGAGAAATGTCATTCAGTTTTGGAGATGGAAGAATGGTAGTAGGAACATCATTTTCTTTAAAAGTAGCTTTTACGATATAAGAACTTGGCACTAATTCATTTGGAAGATAGTTTCCAGGAATGCCTTTAACAATCATGACTTGTTTTAAGCCTTCAACAAGTGGAAAATCATTTCCTTTTAATTCTAATCGTTGTAAACAATTTCTAAAAATATCTTTACAAATTAATCGTCGTTCATCGCTGTGTCCAAAATAAGTTTTTTTATCTTTTAAAGTTTCATCAAATCCGCTCCAACAGGCGATAGTATAATTTTTAGAATATCCACAAAACCAAACATCTTTATCAGCGTATGATGGATAAGAAAGATTTTTAATTGTGCTATTGTCATAGGCGTTTGTGCCAGTTTTTCCACATACAATTATTCCTTTAGGTCGGGCGTAATTAATGTTATAGTAATTACTATCCATTACCTTTTGTAAAGTGGATGTCATTATATAACTACTTTGTTTAGATAAGACTTGTTTTCCTTCAAGAGATCTAGAATAGATTAATTTTCCATCAATCGTTGAGATTGATTTTATGGTTGAAGGTTTTATATAATTTCCATCGCGCGCTAATATAGAATATGCCCCGGCTAAAGCTACGGGACTAACTCCATATTTCATTCCACCAATGGCATAAGGATAGGTGAATTCTCCTTCATCCATCATGCCGATGCTTTTTAAATAATCCACTACTTTTGCTTGTCCAATTTTTGCTATAACTTTTTCAAGCGTATAAAGCGTCGAAGTATTTCTAGAAAAACCAATAGCATCCACTAAAGGGATACTGCCAAGGAAGTTTTTATCAGCGTTTTGTACAGTTGTATTTGAGTTAGGATATGTATATGGCTTATCTTCGACAGGGGTATATTCGTTAAAGTTAAGGTGTTCAATAGCTAAAGCATAGGTGAAAATTGGTTTCATGGTAGAGGCTGGTTGTCGACGATTATTATAGGCGCGATTAAATAACATTAGACCATTATAATTTCTTCCACCGATTACTCCAATAATAGAGGCAGTATCATTATTAATTATTGCTGAAGCGATTTGTTGATAGTCATCTTTAAAAGCAAATATATTACCTTTTTGAATTTCATCTAAATATGCTTGAATCGAAGTATCAAGATAAGTTTCAATTTTTAATGGGATAGTAAAAGGACTAAAGCCTGTTAATTCTTCGACTTCTTGATAAACTATATCTAAATATGCTTGAAAAGCATAGGTTTCTTCTTTTATACTCTCACCCTTTTTTATGAGTAATTCTGAAACTTGTTTTTTACAACCTAATTGATATTGTTTCTCAGAAATATAGTTATTGTCTTTCATCGCTTTTAGTACGATGTTTTTTCTTTGCTGGGCGCGATCAGGATGATTAAAAGGATTGTAATATGTAGGAGATTTTACTAATCCAACAAGCAATGCACTTTCTACTAAATTAATCTGTGAAGGTGTTTTGTTAAAAAATCTTTTACATGCATAGCTTATTCCCGGAACAGTACCTTCAAAATAAATTTCGTTAAAGTAATATTCTAAGATTTCTTCTTTTGACATTTTATTTTCTAGAAGATGAGCTAAATAAGCTTCTTGAATTTTTCTTTTTAAAGATTGTTCGTTACTTAAAAGCAAATTTTTAATTAATTGTTGGGTGATTGTTGATCCACCTTGAGTGGAAGATGAGAAAATATTATTAACCAGAGATGATATAATGCGTTTGTAGTTTATGCCATCGTGGATAAAAAATTGATTATCTTCTATGCTGATGAGCGCGTCTATTAAATATGGTGGTAAATCTTTATATTCTATAAATTTTTTCTTGTTTTCTCCTAATGATTCTATTAAGCGATTTGAATTGTCATAGATTTGAGAGTATTCTTTATCAAGAACACGATTTATTTCTGGTTGGGATAAATCTTTAATCGATGACAAAACAAATATCCCCAATCCGCTGGTGATGCTGATTATAATTATAGAATAAATAAGAAAACTGATTTTAAATATTTTTTTCATTGAAGTAGGCCTTATCAACCACGTCTAAATATTTAATTCGTGGCATATAGCCTTGCTCAATTAGATAACCATTTTGACGAATGTCTTCAAGTGTAATTGATTTCCGTTCATCAGCAAGATATCTATCAATGATAATCTTAGCGTCTAAAAGATATATTTCATCTAATGTGATAAAATAGATTAAGAAAAATGCAATTCCACCATGAAAAATGACCTTTTGTAAATGTTTAATTTGGTGTATGGCGATATTGTGAAAAGAAAGAGATGTTTTTGATTTAGTTTCCTTACATTCAAAATCAATATAGCGTCCTTTATAAACACCATTGTAGTCTGCAGTAGATTGTTTTTCAAAATAAGCATCTTTAATGCGACAATTGTCTTTGTAATCAACTTTTACGATATGAATGGGGGTCGGACGTTTAGTAATTATCGCGATTTTATTGTCATCATAAAAAGTGTTTGCAGCATTTATTGCTTTTTCGAAGTCCATTCCACGATTAGCAAAACGAACTGCTTTTGATTCGACAATTTCATTTTCTAAAACAATACTTTTGTTTGGGTAATTCATGGCATCTCCTTTAGCAAGGCTAAAATTATTTTTATCCAAAATAATATTAATTATTCAAGATATGATTTAACCTTATTTTTAAAATCTTCGCTAGTTACATCTTTGCCATCTATTAAAGAAGCGATAGTTTCTTTTATTGGAGATGGAAATATTCTCATTCGTTTAATTTGTTTTAAATATTCTTCAAAGACTATGTCTTTATTTTTTATGAATGCTTGGTAGAGATTTAATAAGTCGTAGGCATCATTTAGCGGATTATGCGAATTACCTACTGGTTCGAGACTAAATAACTTCAAAAAATTTACTAAAGAATAGTTATTACCATTATTGTCACGTATAAATTGTGACATAAATGTCATAATATCAAAGAAATCGGCTAACCATGCTTTAGCCACATTAGAGTTAGTTGGATGAGACATACGGCATGATTCTGTCACCATTTTTAAATCATTTGATCCAAAACAAACAAATAAACAATCATTTATTTCTTCACCTACATAATTTGAAATAGCTTCGATGGTATCTCCCCAAGATAATCCGTTGGCTTTAATAAACTCTTCTGTTAATGAAGTCATATTGGTAACAATTTTTCCAATGGAAGAAATGGGCCTAGTATATAATAATAATCCTTCCTTATCATAATCGAGAATATTGCCATCTTGATCTATATGGCATTTTACTAGCCCGGAGGCTATTATTTCATGAGAGAATTGGGTTCCCTCAAAATCGATAAAAATAAGCGTCTTTCTATTTTTTAAGGCATTTAATAAAGCTTTCATATAAATAAATTATATTACAAAAAAAATTATAATCAAAATAACAAACCATTTTTTTAAATTTTCATATAAATAAATGAGAGAAATCTCAATGGAAGGAGAAATTATGGCTTGCTTAAAAAGAACATGTTGCTGCCGTCCAATTACGATAATTGACGATTGTAGTTGCGGCATTACAGTAAGATCAACATGCTCAACTTGTTGCACGAGGGTTTGCTGCAGAGTAACTTATACAGTCACTATTACAAATAATTGCTCAAATGAAATACAAGGTGCAAAATTACATGTACCTCTTGATGGCGTTTTCTGCTTAGATGTAAATAGTGTCACTGTCAATGGTGAAAGAGTAGAAGTAACCTGTTTAGATGATATTGATTTAGGCAACATTGCTGCTGGTGGAACAACTACGGTTGTATATACTGTGACAGTTATGGAATATAAGCGTTATATTAGAACTAGAGCGTTAGTGACATTCTATATCTGTTGTTGCTGTCAAAGAAAAGACATGGGAGTATTATCTAATTGTAATTTATTACAAGTTTGTCCATGTTGTTGCTGTTGTCAAACTGATAATTAGTATCATTAAGTCCAAGGGTAAAACTTTGGACTTTAATTATTAATAAAATTGCAATAAATTCATAAATTATGTATAATTAATTACGAGCTTGAAAGGCGTTATATGGAAGAATTGAATCTTAAATTATCAGCAAAAGAAATTAATTCAAAAGAATTTCAAGGTAAAGATGGTGGATATGATTCATTACAAGTTGATCGTTATCTCGATTTAGTTGTAAATGATTATATCGCTTTCGAACAATTTGTTAACAACATGAGAAAACTTGAGATTAATTATGAAAATCTAAAAAAAACTTGTGAGATGTATAAGACAAAACTTGCAGATTCTGAATATCATAAAGCATTGATGGAAGAACAACTTTCAATCTTGAAGCAAAATGAAGGAACATCATCTTCAAATATAGAACTTCTTCAAAGAATATCATTATTAGAACAGGCTTTATATAATCTAGGAAAAGATCCTTCAAAAATAAAATAATAAATCAATTGACCTGGATAATTGCTAGTAGAAATACTAGAGGAAAGTCCATGCTCGCACTATCTGCGATGATAGTAGTGTTTGTGCCAGAGGAAACGATAACTCTGGGTAGATGGGAGCATCTAACGGCAGAATGAAACCTAAGTTTTATAATATGGTCTAATTCTTGAAAGTGCCACAGTGACGTAGTTATATAGAAATATATAAGTGGAACGCGGTAAACCCCTCAAGCGAGAAACCTAAATTTGGTAAGGGAAGAGAGAGCGATAAAATGAAATCGTAATCTCATGCGAAAGCATAGATAAATAATTATCCTCGACAGAACATGGCTTACAGGGTCAATACTCAAATAAAAAGGAGTCTATATGAATTTGCCTAATAAAATTACAACATTTAGAATGATTTGCGTAATATTTGTTATAGGATTACTATTATGGCCAGCTAATTGGTATATAATTCCTTATATTAATGTCAGCTTAAATTTCTTTATTGCGTGGATAATTTTTATAATTGCCTCATTATCTGATATGGTAGATGGTAAAATTGCCCGTAAATATAATATGGTTACTGATTATGGAAAATTTATGGATCCAATAGCAGATAAATTGTTAGTTAATTCGACTTTAATTGCTTTAAGTGTTTATGGTCCGATTAAAATACCAATCATCTGTGTAATCTTAATGATAGCGCGAGATATTGTTGTTGACGCTCTTAGAATGAATGCAGTTAGAAAAAATATTGTTTTACCAGCTAATATTTGGGGCAAACTAAAAACAGTATTGCAAATGATTGCACTAGTATTTATTTTGATAAATGATTTTGGACTAGATCAATTATTGAATATTCCTAATTATTTAATGATAGGTCAATGTTTAATTTATTTAGCAACTTTAGCGAGTGTTTTAAGTTGCGTAATTTATTGTGTTAAAAATCGTAAAGTTTTTTCGGAGATGGAATAATGCAAAGGTTAATAGAAATTTTAAAAGAAAAAAAGTATACGTTATCTTGCGCTGAAAGTTTGACATGTGGAATGTTTGCTTCAACTATTGGGAATTATCCAGGAGTCTCTAAGGTTTTTAAAGGAGGAGTTGTTACATATTGTTCTAACTCTAAAGTGGAAGTAATTAATGTTCCTCAAAGTGTTGTCGATGATTTTGGAGTTGTATCTAAAGAATGCGCAGCAAGCATGGCTCATGGAGTAAGAAAACTATTTAAAAGCGATGTTTCTATTTCTTTTACAGGTAATGCTGGACCAGATGTATTAGAGGGTAAACCAGTTGGTTTAGTTTATATTGGAATTTGTATCAATAAAATTTCTTTTACCTTTGAATGTCAATTTGAAGGGACAAGAAATGAAATACGTCAGCAATGTATAAATGAAGGAATCAATAAATTGCTGGAATTAATTTAAGAAATCTTAATTAAATCTTTATTTAAATAATTAGAAGGAGAAATAAAATGGTTGAACAAACAAAACAGGAAAAATTATCAAAAGCTCTTGCTTCAATCGAAAAAGTTTATGGTAAAGGCTCAGTTATGAAATTAGGAGATCGTCCTAATTTGGATTTAGATGTCATTCCTTCAGGCTCGATTTGTCTTGATGCTGCATTAGGAATAGGTGGATACCCTAAAGGAAGAATTATTGAAATTTATGGTCCAGAATCTTCTGGTAAAACTACATTGGCATTGACTGCGATTGCTGAATGTCAAAAAAAAGGTGGACAAGCAGCGTTTGTCGATGCTGAACATGCTATTGATCCAGTATATGCCGCCAAACTTGGTGTTAATATCGATGAATTAATTTTATCTCAACCAGATAATGGAGAACAAGCTCTAGAAATTGTTGATATGTTAGCTGAATCTGAAGCAATTGATATTATTGTTGTTGACTCAGTTGCTGCCTTGGTTCCTCAAGCAGAATTAGAAGGATCGATGAGTGACGCTAATGTTGGTGCACATGCAAGACTTATGTCTAAAGCGATGAGAAAATTGGCAGGTGTCTTAAATAAATCTAATTGTACAGTTGTCTTCATTAACCAATTGAGAGAAAAAGTTGGAATTATGTTTGGTAATCCAGAGACAACTACTGGTGGTAGAGCATTAAAATTCTATGCATCAATTCGTATTGATATTAGAAAAGCTGAAGCTATTAAGCAAGGCGATTCAATTATGGGTAATTCCGTAAATATTAAAGTAGTTAAAAATAAAGTGGCTCCTCCATTTAAATCATGTAAAATTGATTTGATATATGGTGAAGGATTTGTAAAAGAAGGAGAGATTTTAGACTTAGCTCTTGAAAATAATTTGGCTAAGAAGTCGGGCTCATGGTTTGAAATTTTAGGCGAACGAGCTGGACAAGGTCGAGATGCTGCAATAGCGTATATTAAAGAGCATAACGATGTTATGGAAGCTTTAACAGAGCAAATATATACTATATTAGGATTTAAAAGATAATTAAATTGAAGTTCATTTTGCCAAATATAAGGTATTTTGAACTTTTTTATTTGCATAAAATTATTTATCTATTAAGTAATATGTTTTTTTAACTAAATCTGTTAATTATTTAATTAATAGGAATAAAATTTAATTATTGCTTTTTTATTCTTTATTTTGTTGTTATAATATAAATGCATAGAAATTATGCAATTAAGTTTCTTAACGGGAAAATATAAGTTTAATAATCCTCGATGGATGATAAAATTGTGCTTTGATTTCCGTGTAACTACATATCATATAATTTAAATAGACGATTGCCTTTGCAGGTGTTTTTTGCAAAGTGCATATCACAGCTTAGAGGAGGAAAATATCTATATGGATTTAGGTTTAGCAATTGCTTTAATTGTGATAGCATTAGTTATTGGAGGTGGATTAGGATTTTTTGTATGTCATTATATTGCTACAAAAAAGAAAAATTCTGAGGAAAAAATCGCTGAAAATACGATAGAATCAGCTAATAAAAGGGCTGAAGAAATCATTAACAATGCAACAATTCAAGCAAAAAATTTGACTTTGGAATTAAAGCAACAAGCCGAAAAAGAAATAAAAGAAAAGAAAAGCGAATGGACAATTCAAGAAAATAAATTATCTCAACGTGAATCAAATATTGACCGTAGAGATATGGCTTTAATTGAAAGAGAAAAGAATTTAGAAAATAAGATTGAAGAGTGTAATAATCGCTTAAAAAAAGTTGAAGAAAAAGAGAAAAATCTTGATGTAAAAGAAGCATCAATTGACGAAGAGTTAAATCGTGTTGCTAATCTTACAACTCAACAAGCAAGAGATATTATCATTGAACGAGTAGAATCTAAGATGTCTATTGAAATCTCATCTATGATGAAGCAAAAAGAAGATGAAGCTAAGGAAGCTTGCGATACTAAAGCTAAAGAAATGTTATGCTTAGCTATGGCAAAATATTCACAAGAAGTAGTAACTGAAAAAACAGTTTCAGTTGTCGCTATCCCAAATGATGAAATGAAAGGAAGAATCATTGGACGTGAAGGAAGAAATATTAGAACGTTAGAACAACTTTTAGGGGTTGATATCATTATTGATGATACTCCTGAAGTAATACAAGTTTCATGTTTTGATCCAATAAGAAGAGAAACAGCAAGATTGGCTCTTGAATATTTAATTAAAGATGGAAGAATACAACCTGGAAGAATTGAAGAGATAGTTGAAAAAGCTCGTTCAGAAGTAAATTTATCTTGCCATGAAGCAGGAATAAATGCCGCCTTTAAATTAGGCTTACCAAGAATTAATAAAGAACTTTTAGATTATGTTGGAAGACTTAAATATCGTACATCCTATACACAAAATGCTTTAGAACATTCGATTCAAGTGGCTTATTTGACAGGAATTATGGCGGCTGAATTAGGATTAGATCAAAATCTTGCTAAACGTGCAGGTTTATTACATGATATAGGAAAAGCTGCTGACTTTGAATTGGATGGATCGCACGTGGAAATCGGTGCCAGATTAGCTAAAAAGTATGGAGAACCAGATGTAGTTATCAATGCGATAGAATCACACCATGGTGATAAAGAATCTAAATATATCATTTCAACATTAGTTCAAGCTGCTGATACTTTATCTGCTGCTCGTCCAGGTGCTAGAAATGAAACTTTAGAAAATTATATTCAAAGAATAGAAAAACTTGAAGAGATAACTAAACAATTTGAAGGTGTTCAATCTTCATTTGCAATGCAATCTGGAAGAGAATTGAGAATCATGGTTGTTCCAGAAAAAATCTCTGATATTGAAACATATAAATTAGCTCGTGATATTAAAGAAAAAATAGAAAGTGAAATGACCTATCCTGGACAAATTAAGGTATCGGTCATCCGTGAAACAAGAGCAACAGAAGTTGCAAAATAGAAAGTGGTAATATGAACATTTTATTTATTGGTGATGTGGTTGGAAAACCTGGTCGTGAAGTAGTTAAGTACTCTCTTAATAAGTATTTAGAAGAATATAATATTGATTTCGTAATCGCTAATTTAGAAAATGTTTCGCATGGTAAAGGATTGCTTAGAAGTCATTTCTTAGAAATGCTTGATTCTGGAATTGATGTGGTAACCTTAGGAAATCATTACTTAGCTAAAAAAGAGATTTTAGATTTTATTTATGATTATGACAATTTGTTAAGACCAGCTAATCTACATAAATCTATTCCTGGACATGGTAGCGATGTATATCAATGCGGCAAATTTAAAATAAGAGTAACAAATTTAATAGGAAGAATTTTCTTAAATGAAACAGCGAATAATCCATTTGATGTTTTACAAGATATAGTGGAACATGATGATTCTGATTTCCATTTTGTCGATTTTCATGCTGAGGCCACTGGTGAAAAGCAGGCTTTAGCTTGGGCCTTTGATGGTAAAATAAGTGGTTTATTTGGTACGCATACTCACGTTCAAACAAATGATTTAAGAAAATTAGAAAAAGGAACATTATATATTTCTGATGTTGGAATGTGTGGGCCATATAATGGGATATTAGGATCTTCTAGGGATAGAGTTATCTTAAAAACATGGACTGGACAGCCAACTATCTTTACAGTTCAAGAAGATGATGAATATATCTTTTCAGCGATTATTATCTGCATTGATGATGATACAAAAAAGATAATTGACTATAAAAGTATTTATGATGTAATTAAAGAAAGCGAGATTAAAAATGGCTAAAAATGTTGTTATTTATGCTGAGCCTTCTTTGCAAGATGCAGTAAAAAGAAGTCGCAATCCAGTTCAAATCATTAAAGAGGAAATAAATATTCCGGATCGTCTTTATTCATATTGCCTTGGGAAAAAATGTTTTATTAGAACATATGGTTGCCAAGCAAATGTTGTTGATTCACAAAATATTTTAGGAATATTAAATGAGATGGGTTATCAAAGTATAGATAATCCTTTTGAGGCAGATTTAGTTATTTTAAATACTTGTGCAGTGCGTGAAAATGCCGAAGATAAGGTCTTTGGTGAGGTTGGAGCCTTAAAAAAAATTAAGAAGCAAAATCCTAATTTCGTATTAGCGGTATGCGGATGTATGATTCAACAACCACATATTGTATCGCGATTGAAATCCACTTATCCTCAAGTTGATTTAATGTTTGGCACACATAATATTAATAGATTACCTTTACTTATTGATGATGTTGTATTTAATAAAAAAAGAATAATTGAGGTGTTTTCTAAAGAAGGAGAAGTTATAGAAAATTTACCTATTGTACGCGAAGATAAAATTAAAGCTTTTGTGAACATTCAATTCGGCTGCGATAAATTCTGTACTTATTGTATTGTTCCATATACTAGAGGTAAACAACGTTCTCGTTCAAAAGAGGATATCTTAAAAGAGTGTATGGATTTAGTGCAATGCGGATATAAAGAAATCACTTTATTAGGACAAAATGTTAATGCCTATGGTAAAGATCTTTATGATAATTATGGATTTGCCAATCTTTTAGAAGATGTAGCTAAGACCAATATTGCAAGATTAAGATTTACTACTTCACATCCATGGGATTTTAATCAAGATATGTTCGACGTAATATCTAAATATAAAAATATTATGCCTTATATTCATTTACCTTTACAATCTGGTAGTGATAGTGTCTTAAAAAGAATGGGAAGAAGATATACATCTGCAACATATCGTAATCTTGTTGATAATTTAAAAAGGACTATTCCAGGGGTGGGATTATCTACAGATATTATCGTTGGTTTTCCAAATGAAACAGAAGAGGAGTTTAATGATACTTTAAAAATGGTTGAATATTGTCAATATGATTCGGCCTTTACTTTTATTTATTCTCCAAGAAAAGGCACCCCTGCCGCTAGAATCATTGATACGATTTCGATGGAGGAAAAACATCGTCGCTTTGATAAATTACTTCAATTAGTAAATGAAATTGGATTGAAAAAATATCATGAATGTGTTGGTAAAACATACGAAGTATTAGTTGAAGGTGTCTCTAAAAAAGATGAAAGTATATTGACTGGATATACTCCAGATAATAAATTAGTAAATTTTAAAGGTGATATTAATAAAGTAGGACAATTTATTAAAGTGAAAATAACTGAGAGTCATTTGTTCTATCTTTCAGGTGAAGAAACAAATGAATGAGGAATTAAAAAGCATTATTGATGAATACATTAAAAATTACACTGACCAAGAAAAAGTTCATCAATATTTTGCCTTAAAAAAACAAATAGAAGATTCCATTGAGTTAAAAACACTTAAAGATGAATTAAAGCGTTCACAAAAAGAATTAGCTTTATCAATTAATGATAGTGAGCTCCATAAACAAAAATTAAAAGTTTATTTAAATAAAAAGGAAGAATATGAAAATCATCCTCTAATATGTAATTTTAAACTAATAGAGGATGATATTTTTAATGATTTTATAAATTTAAAGGATGAATTAGATTAATAGATTATAATTTTTCACCAGTATACTCTCTTAGTGTGGTATATGTGCGTTTTAATTGTGGGAAGAGTTTGACATAGACATTTTTATATAAGTAGTTATATTTTTTATGATTTTCATCATTTGGTAAAAATTCTGTTTCATAATGAACCATATATTTTTTGGCTTCTTCAGCATCTTTATAAGTTCCATTTGAAATGAACCCAAGCATTGCCGCGCCTAAAGAAGATGTTTCAAAGGTATGTATTCTTTTGACCTTTAATCCAAAAATATCAGCGGTGATTTGGCATATTGCAGGAGAAATAGCCCCACCTCCAGAAACTGCTAGTGATTCTATTTTAAAACGACCTTTCTTTTCGATTCGTTCTTTTCCTTCTCTTAGACAGAAGGCGATACCTTCAATAATTGCGCGATAAAGATGAATTTTATGATGTTTCTCAGAAAATCCAATTATTGCTCCTCTAGAATTAGGACGCTCAAGTGATGGTCCCCAGTATGGTTGCAAAATTAATCCTTCAGAGCCTGGACCAATACTGAGCATTTTTTGGTTCATTATATCTAATGTTGCAATATTTTGAATGCCAGCTTCCAACGATTCATTAGCACAAAATTCGTCTTTGAACCAATTAAGCATCCAATATCCACGATAAATCTGTAATTCAGAATTATAGAATCCTTTTTGGATTGAAGGATATGCTGGTAAAAATGCTGATGGTTCAACATATTTTTTAGAAGTAATAGCGATTGTAGAGGCAGTACCATATGAAATAGAGGCCATAGATGAATCGGTGCAACCATTTCCTAAACTTTCGCATGATTTATCAGAACCTGCACCATATACAGGTAGACCTGTTGGAATGCCAGTTGCTTTTGAGAAACTTTCGTTAGTATATCCGATAATATCTCCGGGTTTTACAATTTCACAATTTAAGCGACTTGGAATGTCAAATACTCCATATTTTATATTATTTTTCTTATAATATTCGCCTTTTTTATAATCTATTGGATAATGACCAGTTAAATTTGAGGCAGTATCTTTTAACTTTCCAGTAATTAAATAGTTGACATAGGTAGAAATATTGACATATTTATAAGTTTTATTCCAAATATCTTCTTCATTTGCCTTAACCCAGTGCGCCATCGTCTTTTGTTGGTTTGCATTGATTACAGGGGTCATTCCCACTATCCAAAATAAAACTTTCTTCCAAACTGGTAAATGCGGAATATAAGATGAAATTCTTTGATCTAACCATAATATACTGGGTCTAAGAACTTTCATGTCTTTATCTAAAAATACCGCGGTATCTCTAAATGTAGTGGCTACTACACCTTTGACGTTTTTTACTAATTCTGGGTGCTTGCTTACAACATTTTTTGTCGCGGTAACTAAGTATTGAAAATATACATTTGGATCTTGCTCACATAGTCCATTTTCTGATGGAATATAAGTAGGGTGATACTCTTGCTTATCTTTTGCTAAAATGGAACCATTTTTATCAAATATTATAGCTCTTGCACTCTGAGTGCCCAAATCTAATGTTAAAATATATTCGTTCATAAATTTTCCTCTACAATTAATTATAGATATTTTTATTAAAATGTCAAAAATATATATTTTATGCTTGAAATTGGCTTTATTATTCTAATAAAAATAATAAATAAATTTTTCTTTCTTTTATTTTTGTTTTTTTATTGTTATACTAATATATATATTTAAGGAGTAATTGATGCTTAATATATGGATTTCTAACTTCAATGAACCAATAGTTATCGTAGATTTAGTTATTTGTATAATACTAACTATTTTAGCAATTACTTTATTAATATTTTATTTTCATAAAATTCCTACAATTTATTTAATGTCTGGTGTGCTTTTAAGCGCAGTAGTTTGCTATATATTTGGCTTACAAGCAACAGGAGTATTGTTATTTGTAATATTTATCGTTTTAGCGGGATTGTTCTCATTTGCTAATATTTCTGAATTGAGGCATTTTTTTATTAAAACGCAACAGAAGAAAAAGAAAGCTTCAAAAGTATATGATAAAGCAGCATTCTATAGAGTTATCGATGATACAGTTCATAGTTTATCTAAATCTAAAACAGGTGCTATTATGACTTTTGAAAGATCCACAAATCTTGATGATATCATTAAAAACGGAACCATTATTAACGCTCCAGTATCTCAAGAACTTTTAGAGACTATTTTTTATGAAGGAACAAGACTTCATGATGGGGCGGTAGTAATTAGAGATAACATAATTATTGCAGCATCAGTTTATTATACTCCTACTACAAGAGCATTAACGGGAAAATATGGTTCTCGTCACCGCGCAGCATTTGGAATTTCAGAGATTTCGGATTCGATTACAGTTGTAGTTTCTGAAGAGACTGGAAGAGTTGCCATCGCCTATAATGGAAATTTAGAATCGGTGCCATTAGATTCGTTCTTAAGAGAATTTTCTGACATGATGACAATGGAAGAATAATTTAATAAAAACAATATCTTATCGAAAGATATGATTTTTTTCATAAAATTTCACATTTCAACATATTTTAAAATGACTAGGATGAAATGTGATGGAGATTATTGAATATATCAATGATAATAGCGATATTAATATAATTTTTTTACACGGATGGGGTGTAAATCATACTTCGCTTAGTCCTTTAGCTAAACATTTTATATCAAAATATAATGTGTATTTAATGGATTTAACAGGATTTGATAAAACAAGTTTAACGCGTGCTTATACCATTGAGGATTATATTGGAGAAATAGAACATTTTATTGCAAATAATCATCTTGAAAACATCGTTATCTTTGGACATTCTTTTGGTGGGAAAATTGCTTGTAAATTAAAATTATTACATCCGAATTATAAAGTTATCGCTTTAGCACCTTCGATTGTTAAAGTTCAACATCAAATAAAAATAAAAATTAAAATTTGCCTTTATAAAGTATTAAAATTCTTACATTTCAAAATTCCAACATTTCTTCAAGGTAGTAATGATTATAAAAACACTTATGGATTATTAAGAGAGACTTTTAAAAACGTATGTCATGTTTATTTATCAAAAGATGAAATAAAACAATTAAGTGAGACCTTGATTTTTATATTTTCAGAAGATAAGCAAATTAATAATGATGCCATAAAAAAACTTCAAAAGAGAAACGAACATATTCATATCATTAAGTGCGATGGAAATCACTTTGGATATCTTAATAATATAATTGAAATTGTGCGTTTATCTAGCATATATATACATGGAGATAAAAATGAAATTTGTTAACTATATAATTATCGTTATTTTAGGTAATATTTTTTTGCTATCGAACGCTAGAGTGTTAATTGAACAATACTATTCTTTAAAACGATTAATAATCTTTAAAAAACAACAATTAAGTTTTAAAGTAAATCGATTAATTACTTTTTTGACTTTTTTCGCTTTGGGAATAGTGGTTTATTGTTATAAATTTAGTGAATTAGCAGTCCTAATTATCTGTTTAAATTATTATTTATTTTTACCTAAAATTTCACTAAAAAAGTACCCATTGACAAGAAGAAGTGTCGTAATGTGTCTATTATCATCATTAATTTATATATCAATGGTTTTATTAGGAATAAGCTTTAAAGTTGAATTTTTAATTGCTTGTTTAAATTTGCTTATCGCTAGTGCTTCATTAGTTATAGGTTATTTTATCACCTATCCTTTAGAAAAAATAATTCAAGGACACTACATAAAAAAAGCGAGAAATAAAATAATTAAAAATCGATATATATGTATCGGAATAACCGGTAGTTATGGTAAGACGACTTTGAAAAATTTTATCTATCAAATCTTAAAGACTCATTATCGAATTTCAGATCAGAATCATAATTTTAATACGATGATGGGGTTATGCAAGTATATTAATAATGTTGTTAAAGATGATGATCAAATATTAATTGTAGAATTGGGAATTGATAAATTAAATTCGATGATTAAATTTAAAAAACTTCTTCATTTAGATTATGCTTTCATCACTAATATTGGACCGATGCATCTATCAACTTTTAAAAGTGTTGATAATATTGCCAAAGAAAAAGCAAAAATTATGGAATTGTTAAAAAAAGACGGAAAATTATTCATAAATGATAATATTGAAGAAAAATATCGCCAATATATAAAATATCCGTATGTAGTTTTTAGTAAAAAAAATTTGCAGATAAAAGATGAATTCTTCTATCAAGTTAAATACAATGGTCAAGATATAAAAACAAAAATACTCTCTGAAAATAATTTGAATTATATTGATGCGGCGATAGAAATAGGAAAACTGCTATCATTAAATGACATAGAAATTGAAAAAGGAATACGAAATTTGAACTTACCATCCCGCCGTGGACAATTACTCATTAAAGACAAGATGATGTTTTATGATGATTCGTATAATGCTAACTACTTACAAATGATTGATAATATCAAACGGATTAATAATACAACATATTATAAAATAATTATTACTGGGGGATTAATTGAACTCGGTGATAAATATGAAGAGTATAATCGTAAAATCGGAGAACTACTTCTTCTTTTTGATGAAGTTTATTTAATTAATAACGATAAAAATCATCCATTAAAATTAGCATATGAAAGTAAAAAAAAGCATGGACTTATAATTTTAAACAGTGTAACTGCAGCTTTAAAACAAATAAAACCTCAGGAAGATGAGACGTTTATTTATATTGCCGCAAAAGGCAGTGATTACTATCTCAAGTAGTAATTAAATTTTGTTTAGATTCATAAGATGAAAGGGGATAAAATGAAAAAAATATGTTTAGTGTATGGTGGTGACTCATTAGAAAATGAGATTTCAATTTTAACAGCTTTAAAGATAGAAAAAGAATTAGATAAGTATTCTTATCCACATATGTTAGTTTATTTAGACGAAAATGGTAATTTTTATACAGGAACACCATTAAAAAGAAAAGAGAATTATCAATTTAGAAGTCATTTTATTAAAGGACAATTTGAAAAAAAGAATAATAAATATTATTTTAAGACGCGCTTTAAAAAAGAAGAATTTGATATGACTTTACTTTTATGCCATGGTCAAGGTAGTGAGGATGGGACTTTAGGTGGCTTTTTTGATACATTAAAGATTCCATGTATTTATCCAGGAATCGTAAAATCTGCCATTATTCAAGATAAAGGTTATTTTAAAGAAATAATGAAAGCCTTAAATATTGATCAGGTCAATTATTTGCGCTTAAATGAAAAAAGTTTTGAAAATATGATGCAAAAGAATACTTTAAAAATCGATTTAAAGTATCCATTGATTATTAAACCAAGCCATCTAGGATCTTCGATTGGAATAAAAAAAGTTGATAATATAGATGAGTTAGTTTCGGCAATATACGATACGTTTAAATATGATGAAGAGATAATTATTGAAGAATGTTTGACTAAATTTAAAGAAGTTAACATTGCCATTTTTAGGAATCATGATTTAATTATTTCTGAATTAGAAAGAGTCAATGATCAGAATTCAATTTTAACCTTCCTAGATAAATATGATAATTATCGACCTAATGATAGCCATGTTATTCCAGCTGATATCAATCCAAAATTTAAGAAAAAAATTATTGCAATCGCAAAAAAAGTATATTTAAACTTAAATTTAAAATCAGTTATGAGATTTGATTTTTTATTAGATGAAGAAAATGGAAAAATATATTTAAATGAAGTGAATGCCATTCCTGGATCGCTAGCCTATTATCTATTTGAACCTTTAAAAATAAAAATGATAGATTTAATACAAATGATGATTGAAGCTTACGAAAATGAAATGCAAGCCAAAAAAAATCGCGTTCATGATTTTGAAGATGATTTACTTTTACAATTAAAAGATAAATAAACATTCTTTATAATATTTTTTAGGTGTGATAAAATATAAACGTTAAATATATTAGAAAGGAAAAAACGTTTATGCCTACACCACATAACAATGCTAAAAATGGAGATTTCGCTGAAACAGTTCTTCTCCCAGGAGATCCCTTAAGAGCAAAATTTATTGCTGAAAATTTTCTTGAAAATGTTGTTCAAGTTAACGGAGTAAGAAATATGCTTGGATTTACAGGAACATATAAAGGAAAAAGAGTTTCTGTGATGGGAAGTGGAATGGGGATGCCTTCATTAGGAATATATGCACATGAATTATACACTCAATATGGAGTCAATAATATTATTAGAATTGGCTCATGTGGAGCGTATTCACCAGAATGTAAATTATTTGATGTCATTCTTGCACAAGGAGCTTGCACTAATTCTTCATGGGCTCATCAATATTCTTTGCCAGGTACTTTCTCGGCGATTGCTAACTTTGATTTATTAAAAAAAGCATATGATAAAGCTAAAGAATTAAACATTAATGTTCATGTTGGCAATATTTTATCAAGTGATATTTTTTATAATGATCGTCCTGAAGTTTGGAAAAATTGGGCGAGAATGGGTTGTCTAGCGGTCGAAATGGAAACATATGCTTTATATTCTATCGCGGCTTCTTTAAATAAAAAGG
Source organism: uncultured Bacillota bacterium (assembly GCA_902493275.1). Taxonomy (GTDB): domain Bacteria; phylum Bacillota_I; class Bacilli_A; order RFN20; family CAG-449; genus CAG-449. The sequence continues at coordinate 22,555 of CABUOQ010000005.1, forward strand.
CTTTAACAATCTTAACAGTATCAGATTCATTTATATTTTCTGAGGAAACTACTCCTGAACAAAGAGAAAAATCTTTCTCACAAATGATGGAGCTTGCATTGGAAATCGCATAATATGCTTTTTTGGTTGATATTTATTTTTATAATATTAATTATTATCGCTATAGTTTTAATTTTCTATAATCAAATTAAGACCTTTTTAGAAAGAACATTTTTCTCTTTTTATGTCGGGAAAAAAATATATAAAATTGCTAAGGATAATGATTTTTATTTGCTAAATAAAGTGGCGATAAATATCGATGGGAAAACAATTCATTTTAATCATATTCTATTCGGGAATAAATACATATATTGTATTGGAGAGAATTATTATTCTACTGGTATAAATGGTAAATTTGATGATTTATCTTGGTACCAATATCGACGAAATAATAAACATATAATTATTAAAAATCCGATGTTATTACATCGAGAAAGAGTAAATTACTTTTCTTCAATAATCTCTTCACCAAGTGATATGTGCGTAGCAACCTTTGTCGTAAACGATTCTTGCTTGATTGATGAGATTTCTGGGGCTTCAGAGAATGATAAATTAGTAAATATTAGTAAGTTACCTAAGTTAATAAAAAAATTTGAAAGTAATAATGAAGTGAACCCGATTCATGAAGAAATGCTTTATACTTTAGTTCAACAGATAAAAAAATATTGTGAATAATATAAAATAGATACCCGATAATCATAATTACGATTATCGGGTATCTTTTATTTTGTTCTTCTTCTAATTGTTGAATTTTCCATATTTAAATTAATAAAGAAAATTAGAATGTTAATTATACCAGCGATTGCGATTAAACAATAAATGATTCTAGTCCAGATATTAACTTCGTTCATCGTAATAAATTTTACTAAATCAAAATCGAACAAACCTACTAATCCCCAGTTTATAGCGCCTAAAATTGTTAAAAATAAACAAGGCTTTTGTAAAAGATTCATGAATTCCTCCTCGCTAGTATTATGTGTTAATTAAAAAGTAAATATTCATAACATATAATCATTTTTTTATTCATATATTTTCTTGAGGTGAAAATATGATCAAAAAAATAGTTATAGGGGTTGTAGTTTTATTAGTTTTAGTTTTATGTGGGTGGAAGTTGTTTTTCTCTGAATCAAAAGTGGATGATCAATTAAAAAATCTAAATACGACAATGGAAGCTTACCATATGGAAGGAAATATGGAAATCGGGGATGGAGAGGAAATACGAAAATTCTATGTAACGGTAGATTTTAAAGATACCGATGATGATTGCTTTAGAATTTCTTTAACCGATAAAGACATCAATCAAGAGCAAATTCTTCTTCATAATGAAAAGGGAGTTTATGTTTTAACACCAGTATTAAATCAAGTATATACTTTTAAAGGGGATTATCCATTAAATTCACCTAAGCCATATTTATATCATTCATTTATTAAAGCTCTTGAAGGAAAGTATGATGTTTCAAGTTTAGCGGATGGATATTTGGTCAGTTATGATATTACTTATGATAACGAGCCTACATGGGTAAGACAAGAAGTGAAATTATCTAAAGATTTAAAACCTGTTTGGACATATGTTTATAATAAAGATAATCAAATCGCGGTTAAGGTATTATTCACTAAGATTGATTTTAATCCAAGCTTCACTGATGATTATTTTGATGTTGACGCTAATATGAAGATTGCTAAAGACAATGTTTCACAAGAGCATGTTTCAACATCAATAGATGATTTACCATTAATTCCGGCAATAAGTGATGATTCTTCAGTTCTTAAAGAACAAACTAAAGTCGATATCGATGGAAAGGTCTCATATATTTTAACTTATGAAGGTAGCAAGTCTTATACTGTGTTTCAAACATTAATTGACTCTTCAACGGGCGATTATCAATCAATCAGCGTAAATGGTACACCAGTGGAAACAATTTATGGTATCGCTTATGTAGAAGGTAAATGTTTAAATTATCTTTATCACGATGTCTCATATGAGATATATTCTAACGATTTAACTGTCGCCGAGATGATATCGGTTGTAGCTAATATGGAACGCGTAGGAGTAAAATAATTAAATTTAAGTTTAAAGATATGAAAGAAATCACTTTTATCGGTGATTTCTTTTTATTTTGCTAAAAAGATGATAGAATCATTAATATGATTTATGTTGAAAATATTTTGTTTGATTTTAATGGAACTCTAGTCGATGATCGACTTCTTTGTTTAAATCTATTAAATAATATGCTTTTAAAAAGAAACCATGAGCAGATAGATCTTAATAGATATTTAGAGATATTTACTTTTCCAGTGATAAATTATTATGTGAAAGCTGGATTTGTTTTTCCTGAAGATAATTTCGCGGAATTATCAGAGTATTTTATTGAGCAATACACTAAAAGAAATGTAGATTGTAAGCTCTATGATGGAGTAAAAGAAATTTTAAAGTATTTTAAAAATAAAAATAAGCGCTTAGCAATTGTCTCTGCCTCTGAGATAAATGTTTTAAAAGACCAACTGGTTAAATATAATATCAATGATTATTTCTTTGATATTTCTGGTCTTGATAATATTGAAGCTGGAAGCAAGATTGAAAGTGCAAAGAAATTTATTGAAAAACATCATTTAAATACGGATAAAACTGTATTTATCGGTGATACTATACATGATTATGAAGTCGCTGAGCAATTGAATGTCAAGTGCATATTAATATGTAAAGGTCATCAAAACAAAAAAGTATTATCAAGCTGTGATTGTATGATAATTGATGATATTCTTCAATTAAAGAATATACTAGAATAAGGTGCGTGTTTATGGATTTAAAATTATATAAAAACTCGTGGGGGATTTATCGTGCCTCATTTGGAAAATTGTTTTCTTTTATTTTGGCAATTGTAATTGTTTTTATTGCTTCATTTGCCTCACTATTTATAACATTGGGGTATGATTTTGGCTTATTAAGCATAATTATCTGCGCTTTTGTGTTAGTACCTTTATTTTTCTCATTTCAAATCGTTATCGCTAAAGTATCATCTGGTAAAAAACTAAATTATAATGATCTATATTCTCACTATCGATCTTATTTTGCACCTTTTAATAGGGGTGTTTATTCAGTGATTACTAATTCATTTATAGCCTTAATTGTTTCTTTTGTTTTTATATATTTATCGACTTGTGTTTATGAAGTTACACATAAAGTTATTTTTGATGAGGCGATGACCTCATTATCATCTATCAATTATTTTACTTCGTATCAAACATATATTGATACCATTATTAATTTGCCGGATTATTTATATTTCTTATTAGTGCCATTTGCTTTTTCATTTTTATTTTTCTTTAGACAAATAAAAAAATCATTCTTAATTCCTTATTTTTCAATGATAACTGGTTCACCAGTCTTAATCAATAAACGAATTAATAAAACATTATTACAAGAAAATAAAAAATTTATTCGTAAGAATACAGCATTTGGAAACTTAATGTTCACTTTAGCGTTTTTAATAGGCTTTATTTTAACAGGCGTGATAATTTTATTAGTAGAAGTAGATACGATGACAATAGAATTTTGGATTATATTTAGTCTTTTTGGAGGAATGATTATCTCTAGTTTTTTAATTCCACCATTAATGATTAATTATTGTTTTATCGCAGATATGTTACAGCCTAAATATATGGTTTTATTTAAAAAACAAATAATCAATTTGACGACATCTTTAAACTCTTCACTAGATGATGAAACTAGTACAAAATTAAAAGATATTTTGGATTCATTAAATAAAACTGATTCAAAAGATAATAACGATGATAGTGCAGATAAAAAATAATTAATGATATTTATTATAAAGTTCTTTGATTTTTGAGGTAATACGTTTAGAAATAATTGGATTTATCTCATCATTAGTTTCAAAAATCTTTCCTGAGAATATAAAGACATTATTGCAAATTAAGGTTTCGATAGTTGTCCAATCAACTATTTCATAGGCCATAAGAATTTTATGATTTTTATATAATCGACAAAGTAGATTAGTAAACATAATATTATTTTTTGAATTACTTATTATCGATTTAAAGAAGGTATTAGAAAATGAAACATATTTAAATTTACTTAAAATCTCATCGCTTGGAACATGTATATTATCTAGATCCAATTTGAAACTTACATTAGGCAAATCAATAATATTAAAATTGTCTAAAAAGTTAGTTTGATTAATTATAGAGGTATTTACTGTATCAGATTTCATTATGAAGACAAATTCTATATCTTCATTTTTTCTAAATAAATCAAGATTATAGATAATAGATTCCATTAAATAAGGTGAATAATTAAAGGAAATACGCTTAATTACCTTTTTATTGCGGATATTTTTTTCGTCATTTAATGAAGATATGATATTATTTACTACCAATCGAAGATAGCTTGAAGCTAAGTTTTGACTTAATAAACTATCGACGAACAAATCAAAATCGCTAATTTCAAGCGAGATTGGCTTTATAAATAGATTATATCCATATATAAATCCGTTTTTACTATTTATTACTGGTTTAAAAGTATAGCTGAATAAGTTATTTTCTATCGCTTTTTTGGTTTCATTGTTGATACTATCGATATCTAAACAAGAATAATCATGAAATTCATCGAGGTAGAATAGATGCTCAGAATAGTTTTTATTATTTATTAGTTTCTTACTGAAGGTTTTAAGCTTTTTTATGCAATTTTTATAGTCGGCATTGTTGGTGTCTTGCCTAGATATGCATATATTATAACTTTCATTATTAAGACTATTAATTACATAAAATTTTGAAATTTTATCATTTAGTTGAGTGATAAATGTGTCTTTATCAGAGACATAATTAGTGATAATAAAAGCAATATCACCATTATTTTGAATAGTGATGAAGTGATTTTTATCAAGCATATTTATAATCATATCAATTAATTGATGTTGAGTGATTTTATCAAAGCAGTATTCATTATGAGTATTAAAAATTTTTGTTGGGAAAAATGATATTAGACCAATTACCAATGAGCTATTTCTTTTTAGACGATAAAAAATACGATCAATCTCATTGGCATTTTTAATATATTGACATTCTGGAACTTTCTTTGAGAGCATACTATATGAGATATAATCGATATGTAAAGTGTGTTTCTCGTTATTGACACTTCTTAAAACAAACACATCTTGATAATATTCATGTCGAGCTTTATTAAAATTGATTGATTCAAAATATTGATTATTATTGATATTAGTATTTAAAAGACTAAAGAGCCAACGCTTTAGTTTCTCACGATTTTTTTCGTCATACTCTTTTAAAAAGTCTTCTAAAGTAATCGTAATAGGGGTATCTAAATTAACTTTTTTAAAACAATAAATAGTTTTATTTAACAAATCAAAGATAAGATGAGTGACATTATCCTCTGAGTTGATTTTGTTTTTTAAATTGTTATGCTTAGATTTATACATACCTTTTAAAATGATAAAAATTCCAATTAGCACAATCATGACCCCTAAAATTATAAAAAAATGGGCCAATGTTAAATATTGAGTAATAAAATCTTTGATTTTGTTTAAAATTTCCATAACGATCACCAATGCTTTTATTATAAAAGATATTTGCGATATTTAAAATAGAATTAGTAGATTTTCTTCCTACTTATTTATATAATATTTGTGATGGAGAAATACCCAAGAGGCTGAAGGGACTAGTTTCGAAAACTAGCAGAAGTTTTACGACTTGCGAGGGTTCAAATCCCTCTTTCTCCGCCATGCGGGATTTCACCCCCATAACGTATTTTGTCTTTAATATTTTTAGAATATTGTAAAAAATAAAATGTTAGACAAAAATTGTAATATTTACAAGCAAAGTAAGAATTACTATTGTGAAATTGACAATATAAAGATAACTATTAACTCATATAGTTATACGATTATTACAGCATATACTATTCACTAAATTTGACCAGTCAAGAGAAAGTAGACACTAAATTAAATATTTCTCTTTAAATTGTTTAGGTGTAAGATAATTTAAAGCATATGCAGGTCTTTCATTATTAAAAAATATCTCCAAGAAAATGTTTTATTTTGCAAAAAATATCTCCAAAAAAATGTAAATAATATTGTTTTGAAGAAAAAATATGGTATAATTCGGTTGAAGCTTGAAAAGGAGTGTAATTTATGGACAGAAAAATTTATGCTGATTTGCAGAACTGGAAAAACTCGACGAGAAGAAAACCACTTGTATTACAGGGTGCGAGGCAAGTTGGAAAAACTTATATCGTAAACTTGTTTGCACAAAAAGAATACTCTAATTATGTATATTGCAACTTTGAAAAAGAAGAAACATTAAAGGATTTTTTTACAAACCTTACTCCACAAAAAATAGTTAAGCAACTCGGTCTTTATAAAAGAAAAGAGATTATACCAAACCATACACTGATTATCTTTGATGAAGTACAAGCCTGTCCTAAAGCACTCACTTCTTTAAAGTATTTTAACGAAGAAGCGAATGAATACCATATAATTGCATTAGGATCATTACTTGGTGTTTCCGTAAATAGAGAGGATAGTACATTCCCTGTAGGCAAGGTAGATATGATTACCATGTATCCTATGGATTTTGAAGAATTTTTGATAGCTCAAAAGGAAAAATATACTGATTTGATTCAAGCTATAAAAGAAGCATATGTTACAAACAAGGCACTGCCGACTCCAATACACGATATGGCAATAGATTTATATAAGCAATATTTGTATGTTGGTGGAATGCCTGAAGCTGTTAAAGAATATGCAGAAACAAAAAATGTAGAGATAGTTCGTATCATCCAAAAGGAAATTATCGAAGCATATTTCAACGATATGGGCAAGTACAATAGAGCAACAGAAATACCGAAAACAAAACTTGTATTTGAAAGTATTTCTACACAACTTTCAAAGGAAAATAAAAAATTTCAATACAAGTTATTAAAAACTGGTGCAAGAGCATCTTTATATGAAGAAGCAATCAGATGGATTTGTAATGCGGGAATATCTAATCAGTTATTTAGACTTGAACAAGTTTCTCTTCCGCTTGAAAGTAATAAATCAACAAGTGATTTTAAGTTTTTCATGAGCGACGTTGGTTTATGCGGTGCAACGCAGGATATCCACATGGAAGATATAGAAATGGAATCTAATGATTTTGAGTTTAAGGGTGGATTGACTGAAAACTATATAAACAACCAGCTTATTGTGAATGGATTAAAAGCATATTACTGGACAAGTAAATCAGATGCCGAAGTAGATTTTATCACAAGACTTGGAGAAAACATTATTCCAATAGAAGTTAAATCTGGCGTAAACACTCGTTCAAGAAGTTTGGCAAGCTATGTAAAAACTTACAATCCAAAATATGCCATTAGAGTATCTCAAAAAAATTTTGGATTTGAAAATGGAATAAAATCAATTCCTTTATATGCTGCCTTTTGTATTAAATAAAAATGAGAGAATATTATAGAAATAAAACAGAAAGATAAATAGTAATTTGCTTAGTGGATGGAGATTTAAAATGGCAACATCAAAAGATTATAAAGATTTTATATTAGAGCAATTAGATTTATTAGATAATATAAATTGTAAAGCAATGATGGGGGAATATTTATTGTATTATAATAATGTCTTATTCGGTGGAATATATGATAATAGGTTACTTGTAAAGATAGTTGGTAATAACAAAAAATATAATATGCAAGAACAAATACCATATGAAAATGCTAAATCTATGTATTTAATTGATGATATAGATAATAAAGAAAAGTTAAAAGAAATAATAACTGAGACTTACAAAGATTTACCAAGTAAAAAGTAATTCAAATTACAATTATGTTCAATAATTAGTAGAGGTACGGGAATTGCATTAATTTAGGTAATTCGTGCCATTATGAATGAATAGGTTTGATACAATGTAAATTGATATGCTCCTTCTATAGTAGACAAATAAAATTTTAAACATCATATTTTTGGTGTAAAAGAATTTTCGTATATATATATAAAGAAATTGATGAGATAAAAAACTCTTCCATTTTTGACTTCAACGCAATAACCTTTTATTTCAGTCAAGGAAAGAAAACCTTAATAGTAAACAAAAAATATTCTCATCCAGAAAGAACTGTAGATATAAAAATTCATATTCATTTTATTGGCAATTATTTGCAATCTATTGATATGCTCAATAATATTGTTACTTGTCGAAATTTCAAAGAATTGAAGCCAACCAAAGAGAATGTTTTGTGCCCTGAATCTTCTAAAACGAACATATAATCAATTCAAAGTCAGTATTTTACTTAAAAATTCATAATATTCAATCATCTCCAGTCAAAAAACTTCATTAGTGACTTTTTATCTTTTTCTTGAGCAACCATGTTGTTTGATCGGTTCGCTTTTTTGATGTTAATTCTTATTACAATATTACACAAAAACATTTATGCACAAAAATGTGTTAAAATATAAAATGAGAAAAAACGTGTTTGTCGTAACCATCAATATGGGTTCATCTGATTTCAACTCAAATATAAAAAAGGTGAAGTCTCGTTAAATTGCAAGATATTGCGGCTAAATTAAAACAAAATATTGAAATATACAATCACAGTAACAAGGCTTAAATCTAATTAAGATTTATAATTACACACTTGAACTTAGATTTTAAATATATAAGCATATAATATAATTAGCATATATATATTTGTTTTAAGAATTTTTCCTTTCATCGATTGCATTGAATATAGCGCATATGATTCCACCAATAGGGAATATGACCCAGCCTGGATGCCATAGTCTAAAGATAAATCCAAGTACTAAATAGATTGCAGTGCAAGTTAACATAACTACACCATCATATTTTGATAGCCCTTTTTTATTTTCTTTTGGCTCTATATGGATACCTTGTGCTTTTAGTTCGTTAGTATAATTTGACCATTTTATACCAGAGAAAATAAACAATATCACGGCGATAGCTATTATCGTAAAGCCACTTGCTAATGATATTAACTGACCAGTTTTATTGTTTTCAAAAAAAGATATAGTTATAAACGCTATGATAGAGAGAATACATAACATTACACCAAAAGAAATACTGATTGAAAATTGTCTAGTTTTTTGTCTATGACAATCATTATCATTAGTCTCAATGTAATAATAACTATCAGTTATTCCCGCAAAGGTTAAAATTGGGACACCAACAGCGATTGAGGCAAATAAAGCTATAATGAATATTACTAATTCTAGCTCAGTATTTTCATATAATATGCAGCCGATAAGATATATTATTATACCAATAAAAATTAATAGTATTCCGCTTGAAATTAAAACTGCAAATGTGTTCATCCATTTTTTAGGTTTTTTACTAATTGGCGAAGAATTTATATTTGTTATTTCTTTATTTTCTTTATTTTGTGGATAGTGTCCTTTTAACAAATCATCAATTGAAATATCAAATAATTCTGATAATTTAAGTAATTGAGATGTTTCAGGGTAACTATCACCTGTCTCCCATTTTGAGACTGCTTGATTTGTGACATTTAATTTATCGGCTAGCTCAGTTTGAGTCCATCCTTTTTCTTTTCGTAATTTGAATAATAGTGTGCCAAAGTCAGTCATATGTTTCTCCTTTATCATTATAGAAAAATTGTGGCATATTTGAATTATTTACACAACAATACGAAGTAGAAGTTATCCAATTTTTAGTTGATTTTTATTAATTTAAAATAGCACGCTCTCATTTTGCTTGATTTTAATCATAAATTATAAAAAATCTGTTTTTGAATACATTAATTGCTCTGAATGTAGTATATTATCTTTGTATAGGCAGCTTTTGCTTTATAATATTGAAGGTGTAAAAAATGATAATTAAACGTTGTAAATGTTGTGGAGAACCATTATCTGATAATTATAAAAGAATAAACCAAAAGGGAGAAGAAATATTTAATTGTATTTATTGTGGTACCGATAATTATGATATTGAAAAAACTACTCCAGAAAAAAAAGAATATGAAAATGATGTTAAAGAAGTATATCATCTTCTTAACAATTTAAAATATGAAGAAGCAGAAGAAAAAATAGATTTTATTAAAGACAGATTTGATAATAAAGAAGATTATCTTGGCGAATTAAATTTTTTATTAGTTTTAGCTAGAAATGGTGTTTGCTATGTTAAAGATTATAAAAATGATTCAAAAAGATATATTGCAACTTTAAATAGTGTCTCATTTAAACCTATTATGGATAGCGAATATGCTAAAAAGGCGATGAATCTTGAAATAGATGAAGAAAAGAAGACAAAGTATCAAAAAGAGTTTGATTATATAGAAAAAATTCGTTCAGGTATTGTCAGTGAATATAATAATCCGGACAATCAATGTGATATTTTTATCTCATTTAAAGATACCGCGATTGACCAAAATGGAAATCCAATAGTTGATGTTAATGGTGAAAAATTAAAAACAAAAGATTATGAAATAGCATATCAGATCTATACGAAATTAAAAGAAGTTGAGCCAAATTTCAAAGTATTCTTTTCACCCATTTCTTTAAAAGAAAAAGCTGGTGTTGATTATGAAAAGTACATTTTTACCGCGTTGAATAAAGCTAAAGTATTTATTTTAGTTGGAACAAATATTAAACATATAGAATGGCCATGGGTCAAAAATGAATGGAAAAGATATTTAAATTTAATTAATAATAGCGAGCTTAATAAAAATCCGGATTCATTCTTATTAGTTTATTCGCATATGAATATACATGATTTGCCTAATCAAATTCAAAGTCGACAAGCAATATCACTTTCAAATAATTTAAATGCTTTTGATGAAATCTTATCAAGTGTTAGAAAGATTTGTTTCTTGGAAGATGTTGAAATTAAAAGTATTCAAAATAACAATGAAATGTTATTAGAACTAGGTGATAAATATTTTTATGGTTTAAATGGTAAAATTAAAAATGTCAATAAAGCTATAGTGATTTATGAATTAGCTGCATCAAAAGGTAATGTTTCTGCTAAAGTTAATCTAGGTAATTTATATTTCTATGGACGAGAGGTAAGTAAAGATTATAAAAAGGCATTTAAGTATTATTTGCAAGGTGCAGAATGTGGTGATATGTATGCTCAATTTAATTTAGGACAATGCTATGAAAATGGTAGGGGAATAGAACAAAATATTACCAAGGCCAAATATTGGTATAATTTGGCTGCCAAACAAGGTCATTTTAAAGCTAAAGAAAAAATAACGATGTAAATCTAAAAAAGAAATTTATGTGTAATTTCTAGTGATTGTGTATATAATGTTTTTGAAATGAAAAAAGTATTAGCGTATCTAAAACATACAAAAAAAGAAACTATACTTGGACCTTTATTTAAAATGCTCGAAGTATGTTTTGAGTTGCTTGTTCCAATGTTAGTTTCTAATATTGTCGATAATGGAATAAAAAATGGTGATGATGCTGATGTTAAATATATTATCATCATGTGTTTAATAATGTTTGTCTTTGCTGTTTTAGGGTTTGTATGTACGGTTATCGCCCAATATTTTTCAGCTAAAGCAGCGGTTAAACTCTCTACAAATTTGAAAAATGATTTATTTAAAAAAATAGAGAGTTTGCAATATGAAGAACTAGATGAATTAGGAAATTCGACATTAATAACTAGAATGACAAGTGATATAAATCAAGTTCAAACAGGAGTTAATATGGCATTGCGCTTATTGCTTCGTTCACCGGTAGTGGTATTTGGCGCGATGATAGTAGCATTTATCATTTCTGTTAAGGCTGGTTTATTATTCTTAATCGCCATTCCAATTTTGCTAGCAATAATTATGGTATTGTTACTAGTAGCGGTTCCTCTTTATCGTAAGAGTCAAGATAAATTAGATAATATCGTCCGTTTATCAAGAGAAAATCTTACAGGGGTAAGAGTGATTAGGGCTTTTAATAAGCAAGAAGACGAGATAAAAAAATTTAATAATGAAAATAGTGATTTTACAAAATCACAGTTATTCGTTGGCAAAGTTTCAGCGATAACTAATCCACTTTCTTATGCTTTAATTAATTTATTCATTATTCTAATAGTTTATGTCGGAGGAATTGAAGTAAATGTTGGAAATTTAACAACTGGTAATGTAATTGCTTTATATTCATTAGCGTCTCAAATTTTAGTGGAGATGATAAAATTAGCTAATTTAATCATGACGATATCACGTTCAATCGCCTCGGCCAATAGACTAGAAAAAATATTGATATTAGAATCAAAATTAAATTTAATCTCTGATCAAACGATATATTCAAATGATTATCTATTAGAATTTAATCATGTTTATATGAATTATGCTTCATCTAAAAAAAATTCGTTAAATGACATAACTTTTAAAGTTAAAGAGGGTGAAACTATTGGCATAATTGGTGGCACGGGATCAGGTAAAACAACTTTAGTTAATGTTTTAGGTCATTTTTATGATATTAATAATGGAACAATTCTATATAAAGGAAAAAAACTTGAATCTTATCAGTTAGAAGATTTAAGAAATGATATCGCCTATGTTCCTCAAAGAGCAAAACTTTTTAAAGGTACAATCAAGGAAAATCTTTTATGGGGTAATGAAAAAGCAACTGATGATGAAATCCTTGAGGCAATTAATTTGGCCCAAGGTAATGATATAATCTTAAAAAAAGAAAAGGGTATATATGAAGAAGTTGAACAAGATGGAAGAAATTTCTCGGGTGGTCAAAAACAAAGACTATGTATTGCAAGAGCTATTCTTAAATCAAGCAAAATTTTAATCTTAGACGATTCTTCATCGGCTTTAGATTATGCTACTGATGCAAAATTAAGAAAATCTTTAAAGACTCTTCCATACCATCCAACAATATTCATCGTTTCGCAACGAACATCTTCAATTCAACATTGTGATCAAATTATCGTTTTGGATAATGGTGAATTAGTGGGATTAGGAAAACATGATGATTTATTAAAGACGTGTACGACATATAAAGAGATATACGATTCTCAATATAAAAAGGAAAACAAAAAATGAAAAAACTTTCTTTAAAAAGAATCTGGCAATATTTAAAATCTAATCTTGGATTTGTAATTCTATCGTGTGTTTTAGCGATTTTTTATGCGATGTTATCACTATATATTCCTATTCTAATCGGACAAGCAATCGATGTGATAGTTGATATAAACAATGTTGATTTTGATCGCTTATTTGTTTATTTTATTCAAATTGGCGTTTGCTTAAGTGGGGCCGGTTTATTTCAATATTTGATATCGATAGTCAATAACCATATCACTTATTGTTTGACACGAGATTTGAGAAATAAAGTTTTTGATAAAATTCAAAAATTACCCCTTAGTTATTTAGATAGTCATCCTTTAGGTGATGTTATCTCGAATATGGTTAGTGATATTGATTCCTTAAGCGATGGTTTATTATTAGGCTTTTCCCAATTGTTTACAGGAGTTGTATCAATAATTATAACTCTAGTTTATATGTTAATTTTAAATCCAATAATGGCTTTGGTGGTCATCGTTTTAACTCCAATTTCTTTATTTGTAGCTAAGTTTATTGCTAAAAGAACAAATCGTTATTTCAAAAAGCAAACAATTATAAGAGGGGAACAAACAGCATATATCGAAGAGATGATTTCTGGACAAAAAGTTATTCGTTGCTTTAATCATGAAAATAAAGATCAAGAAAAATTTGAAGAGATTTCAACGCGTCTAGAAGATGCATCTTTAAAGGCTAGCTTCTTTTCATCCTTAGTTAATCCTTCTACGCGTTTTGTCAATGCGACTGTCTATGCTTTAATTGCTTTTATTGGAGCGATGATTGTTATTTCTCCAATGAATTTTTCTGTCGGTAATTTAACCACATTTTTAAGCTATGCTAATCAATACTCTAAACCATTTAATGATATTTCATCTGTTGTGACTGAACTTCAAAACGCTTTCACTTGTGCGAATAGAGTCTTTGAATTATTAGATTCAAAAAATGAGATTGAAGATAGAATAGACTCGCATAACTTAGTGGCTAAAGGAAATGTTTCTTTAAATAATGTGTACTTTTCTTATGAAGAAAATCAGCGTTTAATTGAAAATTTTTCTTTAGATGTTAAAACAGGACAAAAAGTGGCAATTGTTGGTCCAACTGGATGTGGTAAAACAACTTTAATTAATTTATTGATGCGCTTTTATGATGTTACAAGCGGTGAAATAAAAATAGATGGATATAATTTGCTTGATTTAAAGCGAAATAGTATAAGAGAAAACTATGGAATGGTTTTGCAAGATACTTGGCTTAGGTATGGTACAGTACGTGATAATATCACAATGGGAAATCAAGTTAGCGATGAAGAATTAATTAAGGCTTGTAAAGATGCTCATGCCGACCAATTTATTTCTCGATTAAAAGATGGATATGATACTATCATCGATGAAAAGGGTGGGCAATTATCTCAAGGCCAAAAACAATTATTATGTATTGCTAGAATAATGGTTCAAATTCCTCCAATGCTCATCTTAGATGAAGCTACATCTTCTATAGATACACGTACCGAATTAAAAATTCAAGATGCCTTTAGCGTGATGATGAAGGGAAGAACATCTTTTATTGTCGCACATAGATTATCCACTATCCGTGAAGCTGATATAATCTTAGTGATGAAAGATGGTCATATTATTGAACAAGGTAATCATGAACAGTTATTAGCTAAAAAAGGCTTTTATTATAATTTATATAATTCTCAATTTGAAAACTAACAATTATTTAGTATGTAATTATTATTTTTTACCATAATAAATATGAAAGGATAATAATTATGACTAAATGGAAATGTAATATTTGTGGTGATATTTTTGATAGCGAAAATAGTGCACCTCTTTGCCCTGAGTGCGGAAGTGAAAATATTATCACTACTCAATCAGACAATAAAACAAAAATTAAAGGCAGTAAGACTGAATCTAACTTAATGGCGGCATTTATAGGAGAGTCACAAGCAAGAAATAAATACACTTATTTTGCATCTAAAGCTAAGCAAGAAGGCTATGAGCAAATTGGAGCGATATTTGAAGAAACAGCTAATAATGAAAAAGAGCATGCAGAAATATGGCTAAAATTATTAGGCGGAATAAATGACACAACTAAAAACCTCGAAGACGCTATTAAAGGTGAAACGTATGAGCATGAAAATATGTATCCTGAATATGCACGTGTTGCAAAAGAGGAAGGTTTTATTGATATTGCAAGAAAATTTGAAATGGTTGCTAAAATTGAAGAAACCCATGCTAGACGTTATAAAAAGTTCTTAGAGGATTTAATTAATGATGAAGTATTTCATAAAAAAACTGAACTTACAGTGTGGAAGTGTCGAAATTGCGGACATATTGTCGTAAGCAAGAACGCCCCTGTTATTTGTCCAGTTTGTAGTCATAGCCAAGCTTATTTTGAGGTAAATTGCGATAATTATTGACAAAAATAAAAGACCCCGAAGGGTCCTGCACAAGGGGTATAAGAATGGTAGGTAGTATGAGTTGTCCTTGTGCAATTAATATATTACAGCATTCGACATTAAAATGCAAATACTTTAAAAAAAACTTTTAATAAGTTTTAATTAGTTGTTTTTAACGCAACTTTATGATTACTTAAGTATATTTTTAGTAAAAAAATATTTGATTTTTAATAAATTAATGATATATAAATGTCATTTTGACAGATATATTTTTCCGCTTGTTGTTTATTAAATAAAAATTTCTTATAATATCGTTGTGAACGAAATGTTTTATAAGGAATTTTTATGGATAAGAAATATATAATATCATTAGATCAAGGAACAACATCTTCGCGCGCCGTTATTTTCGATAATAAATCGCGTGCAATTGAAATAGTACAAAAAGAATTTAAGCAAATATATCCTCGACCAGGTTGGATTGAGCATGATCCTATGGATATATATGCTTCACAATATTCAGTGATGATTGAAGCGATTGCTAAAAGCGGAATAAATCCTGAATTTATTTCGGCAATTGGAATAACCAATCAACGTGAGACAACAATTGTCTGGGATAAAATTAGTGGGAAACCAATTTATAATGCAATCGTATGGCAATGTCGAAGAACCGCGGATATTGTTGAGCAAATTAAGAAAGATAAATTAGAAGAATATATAAAAGAAACGACAGGACTTGTCCTAGATGCTTATTTTTCGGCGACAAAGATAAAATGGATTTTAGATAATGTTGAAGGGGCACGCGAAAAAGCTAATAAAGGTGAATTACTTTTCGGGACTGTTGATACGTGGTTAATTTGGAAATTGACAGGGGGAAAAATATTTGCTACCGATTATACTAATGCTTCGCGTACAATGCTTTATAATATTAAGGATTTAAAATGGGATAAAAAATTATGTGAATATTTCGATATTCCGATGTCAATGTTGCCAGAAGTGAAAAATTCTTCTGATGATTTTGGATATGTTTCTATTTTTAATCGTCGAATTCCAATTTGTGGTGTAGCGGGAGATCAACAAAGCGCATTGTTCGGACAAGCTTGCTTTGAAAAAGGCGAGGCTAAAAATACATATGGAACTGGTTGTTTTTTATTGATGAATATTGGTGAAAAATTTGTTAATTCTAAACATGGATTAATCACAACTATCGCAGCAACTTATGATAATCAAATTCAATACGCTCTTGAAGGATCAGTGTTTGTTGGTGGTGCTTTGATTCAATGGCTAAGAGATGAGATGAGATTTATCGTCGATGCCGCGGATACGGAGTATTTTGCTAAAAAAGTTAAGGATAATAATGGAGTTTATATTGTGCCAGCCTTTACCGGTCTTGGAGCCCCTTATTGGGATATGTATGCTCGAGGCACTATTTTTGGCTTGACAAGAGGAACTTCGAGAAATCATATAATTAGAGCTTGCTTAGAGTCTATTGCTTATCAAACAATGGATGTTATTTTTGCAATGGAACAAGATACAGGTTTACATATCAATGATCTAAAAGTGGATGGTGGAGCTTCAAAAAATAGTTTTTTAATGCAATTTCAAGCCGATATAATTTCATCGAGAGTTAAAAGAGCAAAAATAATGGAAACTACAGCCTTAGGGGTTGCCTATCTCGCGGGATTATATGTTGGAGTGTGGACTTCAATTAAAGACATAAAAGACATTTGGAATAAGGATGTTGAATATATTCCTACGATGAGTGATGATTTAAGAGAAAAATATATTAATAGATGGCATAAAGCCGTTTCAATGTCACATGGTTGGGAAAACAATTAATATTTATTAAGATTAATTAAAGGAGTTTATTTTATGGATACTAATGAAAAAATAAAATTATTACGTCAATTGATGAAAGAAAATAATATTGAGGCACTATATATACCTACTGATGATTATCATCTTTCTGAATATGTGGGTAATTATTTTAAGCAAAGGGAGTTTTTAACAGGTTTTACAGGTTCAGCAGGAAGTGTCATTTTGACAGAAAAAGATATTCATTTATGGACAGATGGAAGATATTTCTTACAAGCGGAACAACAGATAAAAGGAACAGAAATCATCTTAGAAAGAATGGGTGAAAAAGGAGTATTAACCCCTTTACAGTTCATTTGTGAAAATAAAATTCGTAATTTAGGAATAAATTTTAAGGTCATACCGGCGAGTTTTGGTAAACTTTTAGCTAAAACCATAAATGAAAATGGCGGAAAGTTATTTGATGTTGATTTCATATCACAAATTTGGAAAGATAGACCATCTTTATCTCATAGTCTCGGCTATGAAATGAGTTTGAAATATGTGGGTGAAAAAAGAAGTGCAAAAATAAAGAAAATCCAAGACTTTATTTCGCTTAAAAAGCAAGATTTAGTTATACTTTCATCATTAGATGACATAATGTATATTTATAATCTTCGAGGAAGCGATGTCGATTATAATCCGGTTTTATTATCATATAGTGTAATTTTAAAAGATAAAAGTATCTTATATATTCAAAATAATACTTTATCTAAACGAGTTATTAATAATTTAAAAAAGGACAATGTAATCATTAAAGAGTATTCTGAAATTTATAATGATTTAAATGAATACAAAAATTTAAAAATTATTTTTGATGAAAGCAAAAATAACTACGCTCTATTTAATTCTTTAAAAAACAATGAAATTACTAATATAGATAATAGTGAATTTATAAAAAAACAAATTAAAAATAAGGTAGAAATTAAAAACATCAAACTTGCACATATTAAAGATGGTGTCGCTATGTGTAAATTTATTTATTGGTTAAAACATGATAAAGGATTCAAAGATGAATTAATGGTTTCTGATAAATTATTGCAATTTAGAAAAGAGCAAGAAGGATTTTTATATCCTAGTTTTGATACGATATGCGGTTATGCTGCTCATGGAGCGATAGTCCATTATTCTGCCGATGAAAAAAGTAATATTCAAGTTAAAAATGAGGGAATTTTACTTGTAGATTCAGGTGGACAATATCTTCAAGGAACTACGGATATAACACGAAGTATCGTCATGGGAAAAGTCACAAATAAGATGAAGCGAGACTTCACTTTAGTATTGAAAGGTCATCTAAAATTAATGAGCGCCGTATTTAAAGATGGGACTAGAGGGTCATCATTAGATATTTTAGCGCGAGGATCTTTATGGGATGAGTTTAAAGATTTTAATCATGGAACAGGACATGGTGTAGGATATTTCTTAAATGTTCATGAAGGCCCAAATTCCATTCATTATAATCGAGTTAATAATACTGAAATGAGAGAGGGAATGTTGACATCAAACGAACCAGGAATTTATATTGCTAATGAATATGGTATCCGTCATGAAAATTTAATTCTATGTGTTAAGGCTAAAGAAAATTCTTATGGTACGTTTTTGAAATTTAAAACAGTTACATTGGTTCCTTTTGATCTTTCAGGGATTAATGTAAGATTATTAACTAAAGAAGAAAAGAAAGTTTTAAATCAATATCACGCAGAAGTATATAAAAAAATATCACCATATTTATCAAAGAAAGAAAAGGCTTGGCTTAAGTTAGTTACAAAGTCGATTTAATATTATATAAAATGATTAAATATTAAGTATTTTGATTTTTATTCATTTTGCACCAATTTATAAAGCCATAGCTATCATTAATTAAAAAAACGATAAAACAAATGACCATCGAGAGATATTTAATATCACTAAAGCTAGCTTTGACCCACAAAATAATTAAAACGATATCATTGCCGCTATAGCATAGCGCATAGTATTTGCTCCTTCTAGCGGTTAGATAGGCTGCAGTAAAAGAGGTAAATACAGATAGCGTGCTAAATATTAAATTTGGAGTATTTAGATATTTTAAGATAAAATAAAATATAATTGTTATAAGCAAGCTAAATAATAAGAATATTATCCATTCTTTTATAGAAATAGAGTTAATTTTAACCTTATTTTTTTGACCATTATATGGATTTTTTAACCATGAGACTAATGCCCATAAAGCTATAGGAGCGCTCATACCCAAATAAGTTATCATCTCACCATAATATTTAAAAGAATACGCAATAATGCCATAAAATATACTGAAGATGATAGTTAATAATTGACCAAGTGGATTTCCTTTTGAAACAAAAAGTAAAGCAGTGATGCCAATTAATGAACTTATTAAATATAGATATTGATTATTTTTAAAGACAAAAAAGAAAGTGATAATAGCAATAAAACTTATGCTATAAATGATATATTCAATGGGTTTAATGCTTTTAAATAATTTTTTCATATAGTTTTTATTGAGTTTTTTGCCATATTTAGATGTTTTAATAGTTAATCTCCTAAAAAAAACATTTTACTTATATCTTCTAAAGACCTAATGATATAAGTGAAATGCTTTTCACATTCGTCTGTACTCGGTAGCACAAGACTATTTATATAAATAAATTTTAATAAAACAAAGAATAAATAATGGACCCTTTTTGATTTTACTAGACAATTATAATTATTTCAATAATAATTTTTATAAAAAAACCTACTTGACAATGCTTCCTTTTTGTTATAATATTTAAGCGCTTACATATAAGGGTATGTTTATGAAATCAAATAAAAGGAATAAGTGTTTATTTTTAGTTTCGTAAGGTATTGAGTGTTATTTTTTAATTTTGTAATTATTAAAACATTATTTGGAAAAATATATGTAATGGCAATCGAATTAGTTAATTGCGATTGTATGAAAAGGATAATTGATGCTATCTATGCTTAATTATCTATAATTTCTTTGATTCTTATAGGAGGTTAAAATGAAGAAATTAAAAGTTTTATGTGCATCTGCAGCTTTAGTGTTAGTAGCTGGTGCACTCGTAGGATGCCAAGATAGAGGAAACTCTTCATCTGGATCTGGAACTACAAAAGAAGCCGGAATTACAGTTTGGGCTCCACTTGCACACCAAGATGTTTACAAAGGATTTATATCTGGATTTAAAGAAAAATATCCTGAATATAAAGATGTTGATATCAAACTTGGAACATGTGAAGAAAGTGAAGCTTATACAAATGTAAGTAAAGACGTTGAAAGTGCAGCAGATGTATACTCATTTGCTAATGACCAATTATACAACTTAATTAAAGTCGGTGCTCTTTCAAGAGTTGGTGGCGAAAATGAAACAGAAGTAAAAGCTAAAAATGCAAAGAACATTGTTGATTGGTGCTCAAGAGGAGACGAATTATATGGTTATCCAATCACTGCTGATAATGGTTACTATATGCACTTTGATAAGAGCGTTGTTACAAATTATGATGAAAAAACAACATTCTTTGATGTTTTAGAACAATGTGCTAAAGCTGGTAAGAAATTTGCTGTACCAATGGGAGACTCATGGTATGGATATGGTTTCTTCGCAGGATTTGGTGCAACATATAATGTCACATATGATGATGCAGGAAAAGAAACTAAAATTGAAGCAACATATAATGGCGAAGGCGGATTAAAATCAGGTAGATTCTTAATTGATATGGCTAATAGCGAAGGATTCCAATATTGTGATGGTGGTGCTTCAGGAGATAATTCAGTTGTCTTAAATACATGGATTGGTGCAAATGTTAAAGATTGTGGCGCTATTATCATTGGTAACTGGCAAAATAAAGACGTTCTTGATCCAGCATGGGGAGAAAATCACGTTCAAACATATCTTCCATTAATGAAAGATAATGAAACAAATACAACTGCACGTATGAGAAGCTTTGCTGGTGGTAAAGTCGTTGGTGTTAATGGCTATACAAAGAGCCCTGTATTAGCACACAAATTTGCTGCTTATATTTCTGGTAAAGATGCTCAATTAACAAGATTCACACAATTAGGTATGGGACCTTCAAATTCTGAAGCTCTTGAAACAGAAGAAGTCAAGAAAGACCCAGCAGTTGTTGGTTTAGCAACACAAATCGCAATGAGTGGTGATGCACAAATTAATGTTCCATCAACATTCTGGACAGCTGTACAAAACTTTGGTGCTTCAGTTGGCTATCAAAAAGAAGTTAATAAAGATAATCTTCAAGAAAAACTTAATACTTTAAATACAAATATAACAACACTCGCTGCTTAATTATTTTGTAAACTTAATGAGAGGGCAATTGCCCTCTCGTTTTCAAATAAATAGTTAAGAGCATTTAAGGTGCTTGTTTTTTGCGTTTTAAGATATAGTATGCATAAGTCATTCGTTATAAATTAATAATAAAAGTTATGTACTGGATGATAATAAATAGGAGGAGATATGAAAGACTATAGCGAGCTAAGTTTTTCTAAACCAAGGCGAGCTCTTTTTAAAATCAAAAGATTTTTTACAAAAAAACTACCAATGTCTTGTAAAAATTTTTTCTCTAAAATTCCATTAACTTTGAAAAAAATAGGTGGGAAAATCATTAATCCATTTAAAGTTCTTAAAGATGCATTAGTCTATGGAACTTGGCAGACAAAACTATCGTTTGTATTAATGGGATCAGGATTAATATTTAAAAAGAGAATTGCTAAAGGTATTTTATATTTTGTTTTTGAGATTGTTTTTATTTTATTTTTCTCTTTATTTGGGTGGAAATATTTATCTAATTTAGGAACTCTTGGTACTAAAACCCCTACGGAAGTATGGGATGCCAATAAGGGTGTATATATTAAAATTGCTGGGGATAATTCCATGCTAATTTTATTATATAGTGTTATAACTATAATTGCCATTTTAGGATTTATTTATACTTGGTATAGAAATATTAAAGAATCTTTTGAGACAGAACAAATTCAAAATATTAATGGGCAATTTTTGTCTTCTAAAGAAGAACTTAAAACTTATTTAAATTCAAATTATCATGTAACATTAATGTTTGGTCCAATGTTAGGACTTATCGTCTTTACGATTGTACCTTTGTTTTTCATGATTTTTATTGCTTTTACAAGTTGGGATAAAGCATCAATGCCACCAGAACACTTATTTACCTGGGTGGGAACTCAAAACTTTGATATTTTGCTTGGTGGAAAGGGAATGGGCGAAAATGCCGCCTTTGCGTATACTTTCTATGATGCCTTGCTTTGGACATTGCTTTGGGCTTTCTTTGCTACATTTACTAACTTTTTCTTAGGTATGGTTGTAGCTTTATTGATTAATAAAAAATCTATTAAATTAAAAAAATTGTGGAGAACAATTTTAATTACTTCAATCGCTGTTCCTCAATTCGTTTCATTGATGTTAGTTTCATCAATGTTTGGTAGCGGTGGTATAGGAACTTGGTTATTAAATCAAATAGGCATCAATAAAACATTTGCGCAAAGTACGATATTTGCAAGAATATTTGTTATTGTAATTAATATATGGGTAGGTATCCCATATACGGTATTATCAACAACAGGAATTCTTATGAATGTCCCAAATGATTTATATGAATCCGCTAAAATCGATGGAGCATCGCCATTTAAGATGTATACCTCGATTACTTTACCATACATTATGTTTGTTATGGGACCTTATTTAATTTCACAATTTGTTGGCAATATAAATAACTTTAACGTTATATTCTTATTAACTGGTGGTGTTCCAGTTAATTCAGATAAATTTATTGCTGGTGATACAGACTTACTCATTACTTGGTTATATAAATTAACCGTCAATGAAAATAACTATAAGATGGCTTCTACAATTGGTATTATAGTATTCATTGTCGTAGCGTTTATTTCTCTTATTTTCTATAGTAAGACAAGTTCTGTTAAAAATGAAGGAGATTTTAACTAATGAATTCAAGATTGAAAAAGAAAAAAAGCTCCTTAGTGAGAAAAAGAAGAATCATCGATTCTTTTATATATTTGATTCTTACTGTAATATCAATAATCTGGATATTCCCATTTATATTTCTTTTATTGCAAGCCTTTAGGGGCGAATCAACAGGTCCAGTCAATTATTTAATTCCAAAAGAATTTACTTTAGATAATTTTAAAGCTATTCTGACTTTTACTGGCGCGGTACCATTCATGAAATGGTATGTGACAACATTGTTAATATCAATAGTAACTTGTGTTCTTCAAACTATTTTAGTCTTAATGACCGCTTATTGTTTATCAAGATTAAGATTTAAATTCAGACAAGGAATTATGAAAATGATTCTTGTAATTGGAATGTTCCCTGGATTTTTAACGATGATAGCAATATATTTCGTTTTGAAGAATTTAGGATTAATTGGAAATCCGATTGGATTGATACTTGTCAATGTGGCCTCTAGTGCGATGAATTATTATATCGTTAAAGGTTTCTTTGATACTATTCCAAGATCACTTGATGAAGCCGCGATGATTGATGGTGCAAACAAGAATACAATTTTCTGGAAAGTTATTTTACCTCTTTCAAAACCAATTGTAATTTATACAATTTTAATTAGTTTTATTGGTCCATGGGGTGATTATATGATGTCAAGCTATATTTTAGGTAATGATGTCTCCAATTGGACTGTGGCTTTAGGTTTAAGATGGTTCTTAACTGGAAATGCTGGCCAAAATATAACAAATTATTTTACAAGATTCTGTTCAGGGGCAGTATTTACTTCTATACCAATTGTTATTTTATTCTTCTGTTTACAAAAATACTATGTAGAAGGAGTAACTGGAGGTTCAGTTAAAGGATAATTATGAAAAAGAAATTGCTTCCGTTATTATTAACATCAATATTTATTACTGGTTGTTCTAAAACTACTTCGTTTTATGATAAATATAAAAATCCTGTTTTAGGAGAAAGTGATAACTATCGTACTTATTATGAAATTTTTCCAAGAAGTTTCGCTGATAGTAATGGTGATTATTATGGCGATTTAAATGGAATAAGAAATAAATTAGATTATATTGAAAACTTAGGATTTAATGGAATTTGGTTAACGCCTATAAATGCAACTCCATCATATCATGGATACGATATAACTGATTATAAAAAAATTAATCCACTTTTTGGAACCATAGATGATTATAAAAATTTAATTAAAGATTGTCATTCTAGAGATATTAAAATAATTCTCGATCTAGTGTTAAATCATACTTCTACGGAACATGAATGGTTCAAAAAAGGAGTCAAGGCCTTCAAAGATCAATCTGGTGAAAAATACGCTGATTACTATAATTTTTCATTAGAAAAAAGCGATATTTATAAATACTACCAAGATGGAGTTTATTATGAAGGTGGATTCGGCTCTCATATGCCAGATTTAAATTTGGATAGTGAAGATGTAAGAAACGAGATTAAGGATATTATTAAATTCTATTTAGATATGGGAGTGGATGGATTTAGATTAGACGCTACTACTTGGTTCTATTCTGGAAATAACGAAAAAAATGCTGAATTTTTAGACTTTTTGAATAAATATACCAAGAGTATAAATCCTAATGCTTATATCGTTGGAGAAGCTTGGACTAGTCCGGGTGAAATTGCTGATTTATATAAATCTAATATTGATAGCTTTTTCACTTATACTCCAAATCCTTATGGGACATCACTCTTAGAAAATATTAACTTAGAAGATTCAAAGGGTTATATAAATACTTTGATTAAGTATCGCGATTTATCACCATCAAAAAATCCAGGATTCTTTATTACCAATCACGACAATCCAAGAGCGGCTAACATGTTAGCTAGTAAAAGTAATTTGAACCGATTAAAATTTGGATTTGGATTGCTGCAATTAAGCAGTGGGACAACTTTCACTTATTATGGTGATGAGATTGGAATGACTGGTAAAAATCCTCCAGATGAGAGTGTTAGAACTGCGATGTATTGGTCAGATGATGTTAAAGAATTAACAAATAATCCTAGCGGAGCAATATCTGAAGAATATGCTTATCCTTCTTTGAAAGAGCAAGTTGAAGATAAAAATTCACTTGTTTGGTATGTTAGAGATATTAATAGAATTAGAAATAAATATCTATCAATCAGAAAAGGAAATATTGAAAATCTTACAGAAAATAAAACTGTTGGATTAATGAAAAAATCATTTGAAAATGAAACTATTTATATAGCGATTAACTTTAATAAAAGCGGTTCAGAACAAATAGATTTATCAAGTTTGAATTTAGCTAAAATTACTTATGAAGAAATTAATGTTTCAAGTGAAAAATCTTCTTTAAATAATAAAACATTAACAATTCCATCGTATGGAATAGTAATAATAAAAGGTTAGGTGAAAAAAATATGGCAAAATTAAGTTTAAAACATATCTATAAAGTTTACCCTAATGGAGCAAAAGCAGTTAGCGATTTTAATATGGAAATCGAAGACAAGGAATTTATTGTTTTCGTTGGTCCATCTGGATGTGGTAAATCAACTACACTTAGAATGATTGCTGGACTTGAAGATATAACCGCTGGTGAACTTTATATTGGTGATACTCTTGTTAATGATATTGAACCAAAAGACCGTGATATAGCAATGGTTTTCCAAAACTATGCTTTATATCCACATATGACCGTTTATGATAATATGGCTTTTGGACTTCGATTAAAACATGTACCACCAGCAGTTATTCATGACAAAATCATGTGGGCTAGTGAAATTTTAGGTATAAAAGATTATCTAGATCGTAAACCAAAGGCAATGAGTGGTGGCCAACGTCAAAGAGTGGCTTTAGGAAGATCGATTTTAAGAAATCCAAAAGTATTCTTATTAGATGAACCATTATCTAATTTGGATGCTAAATTAAGAACTCAAATGAGAAGTGAAATCGCAAAACTTCATAAGCAATTAGGAACAACCTTTATCTATGTCACCCATGATCAAATCGAAGCTATGACAATGGGTACAAGAATCGTTGTTATGAAAGATGGTCGAATCAATCAAATTGATACACCAAAAAATATTTATAATTATCCACAAAATAAGTTTGTTGCAGGATTTATTGGCACACCTCAAATGAACTTCTTTGAAGGCACTTTGCTCCGTGATGGTGATAGTGTAAAATTATCTTTAGCCTATAGCGATGCGGAATTAACAATTCCATACAAAGATCTTTTAAAAGTTCAGCCTCAATATTTAGATGGTAATAAAGTAGTTTGGGTTGGATTAAGAAGTGAACATATCACAGTATTAGATCACCAAGATAAAAATTCGGTCAAAGTTAAAGTTTCTCATTTTGAAGAATTAGGAAATGAAACTTTGATCTATGGCGATATTAATATGCAAGGAAATGGATTTGATGAAACATCTACTCGTATTATTGTTAAATCTACAGATTCAAATCTCAATATAAAAGTTGATGATGAAATTTATGTTAGATTCAATGTAGAAAAACTTCATTTCTTCGATAAAGATACAGAAGAAACAGTTTTACCTCGTTTACCAAGCATAAATGTCTTTGATGTCTCGGTTAAGAATAATATGATTGATTTACTCGGAGAAAAATTACCAGTTCCACCAGTTCATAAAGTGACAGATATTGATAAAGCATTGTTATATGTCGATATTAAAGGAATTACATTTGATGGTGATATAAAAGCTAAGATATCAAATATTGAAGTCATCAATGGTCAAAAATTATATTATATCGCATTAGGTGAGAGAATCTTCTTTGCAATGAGCGATAAAGATTATCAAATCGGCGACGAAGTGGGTATAAAGATCAATCTAGAATTCGCTTCGCTTAAAGATGGAGAAAAAATTATATTTGAAGAGTTTACTCAACAAGATGAATTTAAGGCTGGTATGTCATCTTATAAGACTTTAAAGAAGTCGAATAATTGCATGAGAAAATTGGCTTTAAGTAATTTGTCTAATGATATTAAGAAAATTAATGATGCCGAAAAGCAAGAATTAAAAGCTCTAGTAGTTGATAAAACATTATTAAAAGATCTTAAAGAAGAAAAAACTAATGCAATTTATAGTTTAAAACTTGATTTAAATTTAAAAATTGAAAAAGACGAATTAACAGGAAGAGCTAAAAAAGCAGCTGTCGCGGATTTTAATACAAAAAAGGCAAAACTTATAGAGGAATATAATAAGAAAGAACAAGAATTATTAGAATCTTTCGAAAAAGTCAATCAAAAAACTGAGCAAGAAAAGGAAGAAGATATTGCAAAGGCAAACGAAATAAAAACTCGTTATCAAAAACAAATCGATGCTAAAAAAGAAGTTGTTGATAAATACCTTGCTTTGATTAATAAAGATAATGACGTTATAGCAAAAAATCACGTTGAAACTCTTGAAAAATTGCGTGAGCAATTAAAAGATAATGCTTTATCTGAAGATGAGAGGTTAAAATTAGAAAAAGAATTAGAGTTCGCAGAAATTCAAGGATTCTTTAATATTAATGGAACAGTCTGTAAGATTAATGAAATTATCGAAAATAAAATCATTCAAGCTCTTAACGTTAAAACTTTTGAATCAGCTTATAAAATTAAAGTCAAGCATGATGCTTATATAATTAACGAAGATGGCATTGAAGGTACAGTAGTTGACAATATTGATTATATTTATAATAAATATATTAAAGTCGCAGTATTAGATAATGGATATATCTATATTAAAACAGATAAAGAATATAAAGTCGGAGATGTAGTTCATTTCACTTTGAAACTTGAAGAAGCTGAAATAAGTGAAAGCAAATTCGATATAAGAATTTATTAATAATTATTTATTAAATTTTATAATAGCAATCGGTAGTAAACTGATTGCTATTTTTATTATCTCCAAAGTAGATAAAAACCACACGTTAATACGTGCGAGAATAGAAAAGCTTAAGCGATGAGTAGAAATAAAAAGAACCTCGCGATATGATAAATGTGGCCTGGCAACCATATTAACATAAAGGAGGTTATCACTCATGAATGATGATTCTAGTTTATCACACACAAGATGGAATTGTAAGTATCATATCGTATTTGTTCCAAAGTATAGAAGAAAAGTAATATATGGAAAGTTACGAAAAGATATTGGAACAATCATAAGACAACTTTGTGCATATAAAGATGTATAAATTATAGAGGCATACGCGATGCCTGATCATATACATATGTTGTTAAAGATACCACCAAAGATGTCTGTGTCAAACTTTATGGGATATCTCAAAGGTAAAAGCAGTTTGATGATATTTGAAAGATTCGCAAATTTAAAATATAAGTTTGGGAATAAGGTCTTCTGGACAAAAGGATATTATGTATCAATAGTAGGACTTGATACAAAAGTTGTTGAAAAATACATAAGAGATTAAGAAAAAGAAGACCTTATGACCAATAGTATGTCAACCAAGGAATATATTGACCCTTTTAAAGGGTAGCAAGTAATGAACACGGTTGTTAGACCTTTCATGGCCATTTATGGGTCGGTGGAGTGTTAGCCCTTATAGGGATTAGTCAGTACAACGTGATTTCACGTTGGTACTATTTATAAAATAAAAAACGTATTTTCCTTTTGAAAATACGATTAACTTTTAATGGAGCGAGCGACGGGAATCGGACCCGCATAGCAACCTTGGCAAGGTTGTGTTCTACCACTGAACTACGCTCGCAATAGTCTTTAAGCATTGTTTATTATATATAAGGTTAAATTTCTTTGCAATAGTTTTTTTGTTTTTTTTTCAATTGTTTTAAATATTTTATTTTAAGAAACTTAAATGACAATAATTGACATTTCATTATCTAACAAATTGTGAATAATTTATTTTTTTGCTTGTATATCTAAAAAAAAGCTATAAACTACTTAATGAGAGGTTAATAGAAAAGGAGAGATAAAGATGCCATTTGCTGTAATTACAGATTCAGCTTCAAATTTAACCATAGACTTATTAGAAAAATATAATATTGATATGATATCGTTTCACTATTTATTAAATGATAAATTAGTTAAATGCTATGATCCTTCAAAGGACTATGTCGAAGAATCAAAAAAGTTTTATAATGCCTTAAGAGAAGGAAACTTTATTAAAACATCACTTATTAGCCCTAACGATTATTATGAATGCTTTAAAAAACATTTAGATAGGGGAGAAGATGTTTTATATATATCAATATCTGGCAAATTAAGTGGAACATTAAACTCATCATGTAATGCTAGAGATATGTTAGTAGATGAGTACAAAGATAGAAAAATTATATGTTTAGATTCTTATTCTGCTTCATATGGTGAAGCAATTATTGCGATAAAAGCCACAGAATGTAGAGAAAAAGGAATGTCACTAGAAGAGACGGTTGAGTATATTTCATCGATTAGAATGAACATTAGAAATGAATTTACAGTAGATAAATTAATATACCTTCGAAGAACTGGAAGAATATCAGCTTTAATATATTCAATTGGAGCATTATTAGATATAAAACCATTGTTAAGAGCTTCTAGAAAAGCAGATATTGAATCTTGCGGAAAAGTTCGTGGAAGGAAAAAAGCCTTGCTTACAATGTATAAGACTGTGAGCGAAAATATATTAAATCCAGAGAATCAAATTGTTTATATTGCTCATTGTGATGTCGAAGAAGAAGCAAAAAAAATTGGAGATATGATTAAGGAAAACTTACATGTTAAAGATGTGTATATAAATTATTATGATATGTGTACAGGAGCGCATGTAGGACCTGGAACAATCGCTATCTTCTATTATGGAAAAGAAAGAAAATAAAATTGAAATAATTAATTATTTAGCAAGGATTAAGAATAATAATCCTTGCTTTTATATTATAGAAATAAAAACCCAGTGAATATAACATTCTAGCGCTTATTCACTGGGTAGATTTTTTTATAGACTTAATGATGATTTGAGAAATCTATTTAGACTTGGTTTTGGTAAAAAACCAATATTTTCTCCTGTTCTTCTTCCATCGATAAAAGTTATCATGTAAGGAATTGAACTTACAAAGAATTTTGAAGCTAAAGCTGGTAATTCATCGCAATCGACTTTTAAAACATCGACATCAGGATTTTCTTCAGCAAATTCCTCTAAAAGAGGAGTTAAATTACGGCAAGGTCCGCACCAAGTGGCAAAAAAATCAACTACTTTTTTGCCGACAGCTATTTCTTTTTCAAATTCTTCAACAGATTGAATATGTTTAATCATTTTTATTTCCTTTCTATCTATATAATAATGTGCTACTAAAGTATAAATATTATACTTATAAATATAGTATTTGTAAATAGAGAAGTTTCATAAAATAATTAATCCTAATAAATAAATTATAATGAATTGTAATGGAAAAAATGCATAACATCCCCATTTAAAAATAGGAGTGTTTATGCCGCGCTTCCCACTATAGCAAACAAGCAAAAATGACGATAATAATCCATAACTTTGAAGTGCAAAATTAACATCATTAGCATCTAAAAATGAATATATTTCATTCATAAAATGACAACATAGGCCATTAAAACAGAAATTGAGGAAAACACCGATTAGAACATATGTTAAAGTGAAACTATAGGATTTTTTAAATTCGGATATATCTATTTTTCCTTTACAAAAAGTAGGAGATAAATATTCAGTAATTTTTAATCCGGCATAAAATAAAAAGATAGTAATTAATCCAAAAGGACCATATTGCATTCTAAGAGGAAAAAAGCTAAAGCCAGTTAAAATTCCGATAGTGAATGGAATTATTGATAATAATTTATAAAATTTTGGTGTTCTTTCTAAAAAATAAATTGTAAGACCACCAATAAAAAATGTTGTTAAGACACATCCAAAGTATTCTTTTATGAAAATAAAAGTTCCTAAATCTATAAATATTCCCAAAATTAATAGGCGTAAAAGATAATTTATAGGCTTTTTTGAGTATCTAATACCTTCGACAATTAAAAATGCGAATATGAAAAAAGACAATCTTCCGATAAGACGCATTGGCAAATAAAAACTAGATGATGGAGGTATAAAATAGGCAGCGATATGGTCGATGACCATGAAGATCATGGCTATAATCTTTAATGAACTACCATCTAAAATTTGAAAAAATTTTTTCATTATACTGTGTAAAATTGAATTAATGTGGCAATAAAAGATATCAAATTGTTAAATATGTGAGCGGATATAGAACAACTAATGCCACCTCGATCATAAGCATATGATAATAATCCTGCTGCAATGAGATATGATGGTAAATTTAATAATTCGATGACTAATTGATTTCCTCTAGCGGTGAAATCAAAGTGAATAAGTGCAAATATTAATATTGTTACAATATATGCAACTATTTTATTTGTTTTATTATTTTTATTTATTGCACCGAAAAGACCAAAACGATATGTAATCTCCTCGACTATTGGCCCAATTATTACCACAGTAAAGAAAGAAAGTATAGGGTTATAAATGATGATATTTCCAACTGCGACCTCATTATTGTTGTCTGTAATCGGATATATACTTTGAACTATCAATGAGTATATAGTTGTTAACGCTATAGCAATAATGGAAATGGTTATTCCGTCACGAATATTTTTTGAAACTTTAAAACCTTTAAGTAATTCTAAAATATTATTTTTTCCAAAAATTACTAGAGCAGTAATTAGACCTATTAGATAACTGACAAACATCAGCACAGCGTCGACTTGGGCTTCACCAAATTTGTTATAAATAAATTGTCCAAATCCTAAAACCATTAAAATGATAGATGCGATTTGAAATACGAGCATGCCACTTATAAATAGTGCTATACGTTTAAAAATATCTTTTGTGTTTTCGTTCATAATTTTTTTACCTTTAATTAAAGAATAATATATAAAACTAAAATTAGCAAATAAATTGTAAATTGTTTTATTTTATCGCTTTTATTGTATAATTAAAATATATATTTTAATTTTTAGGAGGAGAATTATGAATCCAGAAACCATCACTTTAATATTAAATATTATTCTTTATTCGTTTATTGGATTAATAATTTTAAAAACAATAATTGGTATTTTTAGAGGAACTTGGAAAAGTTTAAACTCTTTAATTATTACGCTAGCTTGTTATGCAGTAATTATATTTTTAAATGGAAAGTTTACAGAATTATACTATAACATGAATTTATCAATGCTTAATTTATCTTTTAATATTGATGGAACAATTATTAATGTCAATACAATTGGTCAAGCATTAAGGGATGTTGTTATTTTATTATCTGGTGAAAGTTTAAATTTGTCCCCTTCTTCGGAAATATTTTTAATTTGTGATGGATTAGCATGTTCGATTCTTTCTTTATTTGTATTTATTGTACATTTTATTTTAACAGCCTTTATAATTGCTCCTTTACTATCTTTAATTTTTTATCACCTTGTATTTAAATTTATTGTTGGTAGAAAAAGAGTTAAAAAGAAAAATGCTGGGTTAAGAATTGGCGGCTCCATTATTTCTTTAGTTAAAGCAACTGTTACTTGTTCTTTATTCATTATGCCTTTTAGTGCAATTGCTTCTCAAATATCAACTGCTGTTAAAGGATATAACTTGTCAACAGAAGACACTAAAGAATTTGAAGCTTATGTTGATGCATACCAAAATTCTTATCTAGCTAAATTGATGACGGGAATAAATGTTAATAATAATTCTATTGATGTTGAATTTACATCGTATATTACAACCGCGAAGATGGGAAAAGATGTAACTTCATTTATGGACGAAATTGATACATTTGTTGAAATCGCTTGTGATGGTCTTAGTGAAGGAGTGTTTAATCTAAGCGAAGGTACGATTAACATGGTTAATTTAATTAGTAAAGAGTTTGTAACTAGAACACTAATTAGATTAGCATCATCATCTCTTGTCACCACGTTATTGCCAGTAGCGTTAAGTATTGTTGTTAATTTAGATAATGTCAAAGAGTATATTGATTTAACCGAAATTGATTGGTATAGCATAGATTGGAGTGATGAGCTAACAGCTTTAAGTGATATCTATGAAGAATTTGCTGATACTGGAATTTTAATGAATTATATTGTTAATCAAGAAGATATTAATTCCTATGAATTCACTAGAGATAATTATAAATATTTTCATAATACATTTATGAATTTAAATAAATCTGAAGTTTTAGGAAAAGTTATGCCGTATGTTTTATCATCTTTTGCTAAAAATCTAGATGAGCAACAAAATGATTTCTCAGGCATTTTTCCAACTGAAGTTGAAGCTTATTCTAAAGTTAACTTAGGAAATGAATTATCGACAATTTATGATGCCATTATGACATTTTCTGATTTTTGTCATTACCATCTAAACAGAAATTTAAGAATTGGTGATTTTTCTAATGAAGATACTGTTAATTCTTTAATTAATTTCATTATTTCAGATATCGCGGTTAATGGTGGTGAAGGAGGCGTCTATACAAACGAAAGTGAAGGATATAAAATTACTACTTCAAGTATTTTTGATGGCGTATATAATGATGAAAGTGTCAAAGTATATAACGGAATTTTAGATTCTGAATTATTGCTCGACAATATGGAGTCGATTTTAAAAGTTGTCGGTAATTTAGAGCAAGTAAAAGAATATGGTATAACCGAAGCAATTAATGAAGTTGCTATGGAGATAAATACAAAAGAAGATTGGCAAAGAGAAATACATTCACTTCTTGGTATATTGCCGATTGTCTTAAATAATCCTAATCTTGATTTAGAACATTTTGATGTTTCAAATGAAGCACAAGTCAATGAATTAAGTCGTATTGCTCCTTTTATCGATGAGTCAGTCATTGTTAAAAAAATGGCTAAACCAATCTTAGAGTATGTTTTAAAAAATGAAAATGTGGAATTGCCATTTGGATTAGAACTTGAAATGTTTAATTTCGAATGTGATAAATTAGGTACTGATTTAACTAATGTTTTGAAAACTCTACCATCAATTATGAAAGTTCAAAAGGCTTTTGATAGTGAAGGAACTAATGCTATTTTTGATAAAGAATCATTTAATGTTGATAGTCTTGAGAAGGCTTTAAACACTATTTATAATTCGGATGTTTTAAATCCAAGAAAAGATTTACAAAGCAATGAATTAACAAACTTTGAAACAATTATCTTAAATATTTTTAATGATCAAGCATTTGCTGATTTGGGTTTATCAGTCGATGAAAAACTATTAATTTCAATTAGAAATTCGTTAAATCCAAGCAATAGAAGAATGGCAGATGATGGATGGAAATATGAAATCGGTCATATTTGTAATGCATTAAGAGCTTTACAAGAGGCTCAATCATTTAAGATTATCTTTGATAAGACAAATTCTGGCCAAGAAATCGACATTAATGATGTTAATGGAGATGATATTTATAATGTCTTTATCGAATTTAATAATTCGACGATTATTCATAATTCTATCGGCAATATCTTCAATAGTGTATTAAGTGAATCGATGAATCAAATGGGATTAGCTTTAGATTTTTGTTGTGTTGAAGATTGGGATACAGAAATTTCTAATTTGCGCGATATTATAAATCTTGTCGAAAACATGAATAAAAATGGTTTTAATTTAATGAATATCGATATTACTTCATTAAATTATACATATGAAGAAAATGGTATAACCAAAGATGGTATAGATGATTTAGAATCAATAATAAAATCACTATATAAATTACAATGTTTACAATATGAAATGCAAGATGAAAAAATAGTTGAGAGTTATGCTTTTGAAAAATTTATTTATAATAACATAACGGAAAATGTCTTTAAGCAATTTATCAATGAAGACAATGAACAACAAATAATAGATGATCATAATTTGGTATATAGAAAACAAGATGGAACTTTGTTTAAAAGCGAAGATGGATCTGAACGGATTGTTAATTGGGTTAATGAAGATGGCTCTATAGGGGAAATTGATGAATTAGTCGAATTAGTTCGTTACATATTGAAAGATCAAATTCAATATGATTCTAACGGAGATGGATTTATTGATGAAGATGATGAATATAAAGATACTTTCATATCAATTAAAGATGGAATCACCACGATAGATTTAAATAGTGCAATTAATGATGCCAGTAAATTAGATGAATTACTTTCTAAATTAAATAATATTTATGCGTTTAGAACATTATTTGGGGTGATTGTGGAAGATACATTAGCCGGTGATAATTCATCGACGATGATTGAAGGCTTGGATATTAGTTTAATTAATTGTGCGTTATTTTCTAAAACATTAACTATGGATTTAGAAAATGAGTCCGCGTTAATTAAAAATCGTAGTGAAGAAATTGCTTCAAGAAAAAATGAAATCGATAGTTTGGCATCAATATATGATGACATATTGAAATTAAAGAGTTCTTTAGGTGATGGTGATTGGAATTTAACATTGACAAATATCGGTGGGGAAGTTAATACTATACAATCTTTATTAGAAAAGATGGCATCATCAAATTTATTTAATGTTAATAATGATGGTAAAGATAGAACATTCTTCCAAGATATGATGATATATGTACTAAATCAATCGGGATTATCAAAAATGATGGTAAGTGAAGAATCATCATCTAATAACATTTCATTAGATGCGGTTATGTCTATTGATAATACTGCACCAGAAAATAATAAATGGATTGGTGAAAATGGTGAAATAAGCAAGTTTATCAGTGTTATTGACATTGCGACTTCTAATCAAGCTATTTCTAATTTACTTGTAAGTGGAGCTGACTCTAATGAATATCTAACAAAGATAAGTGGCGATGATATAAGCACCTTAATTAAAGCAATCTCAAAATCTAATGTGTTGAATTATAATAATTCATTAGGAAATATTTTAAACAATCAATTAAAATCATCATTTAGTTACGATACTATTGGACTCCATGTACAATTTGATAAAGTAACTGATTGGAATAGTGAAGCAGAAACTTTAGGTCTTCTTATTGATTCGTTAAAATCATTAAATGGTGATACGGAATCAACATCTTTAAATCTAAATTTTGATATTGCAACTTTAAATGCAGATGTTTTAAAAACCACATTGAAATCCTTAAATGGACTTCAAGCTGTTCAAAATGCATGCGATGAGCAAGGAAAAATATATGATGATAACTTTGGCGAATTTGTTTATAATAGAATATCTAAAGAAGCATTTAATATTTATATAAATGATAGTAATGATAATTTAGTCTTAAATGATCACATTTTAAAAAATCAAAGTGAAATAAAATCATCATGGGATACTGATATTGATTTAATCGGTAATCTTATAGATGTGATTCAAAAAAAGGATGAAGTGACTAATGAATACATTTATTTAAAGAAAGTCAATGATAAATATCAGTTAGATAGTGAAAAGATGTTTAACAATAAAGAGGATTTACGATTGATTGTAAAAAGAATAAATTCTATTTATTGCTTACGAACAATTGTGAGTGAAGTCATTAAGACTGAAATACCAAAGATTTCGACAGTGATTGCATTAGATAATACATATGTTGATTTATTTGATATCGAATTAAATTACTTAAATGATTCTACCGTTATAGGAAATAAAAAAGAAGTTAATACGCGTTTAGAAGAAATTTCTAAAAGAGATATTGAACTTGATAATATCGTTGATATTCTTTTGTTGATGGATTCCCTTGTTTCGATAGATGATCTTTCAAACATTGGAGAGCAGACAATAGATTCAATGACTAATGTGTTATTCTTACTTCATAACTCAAGAATCTTCAATTCAGAGAAAATAAAAGTTGCAAAGGGTCAAACTGCTTTTGAAGATACAATTAAATATGTTCTTGATAAAACAACAATTTCTGAAATGGTCTATGATAGCAAATATGATATTGGATTAAATCAAGATCAAAAAATATATCAAATTATTAATGAAATAACTGCGGCAGAAAAATTACCTTTGGCTAGCCAAAATCCAGCCTGTGTATGGACTAATGGTGCAAGCAATATTGGTGAATTAAATGATTCTGTATTAGGTAGTTTTGATAAACTATTAAAGAATTTAATTACTTTACAAGATGCAGATGGACAAAAAATCACTAATATCAACCAAATAAATTCGCTTTCATCAGAATCAGTAAAAATTATGCTTGATTCATTAAATAAGTGTTATCTTAGCCATGATGCAGTAAGCAAATTAACTGAGACAGTGTTTGTTGATAAAGTTAAAATCAATGATTATATTTTTGATGATACTCCTTCATTAACTGGACGTTATATCGACAATAAATATACTACATTTGGTGAAAAGGTCGCTCATTGGGAAAAAGATATAACAATTATCGCTGATTTATATCATAATTTAGCAAATACCAATGATGGACTTGGAATTATTGATGGACAAAATGGTTCAGTTGAAGCAGGTGTTTTTAGTAAAATATTGCCATCGATTGGACAATTAGAAACACTATGTCTTCAAAGAGCGGATATAATTTATTCTATTTTTGATAAGGCTAACATTAGCAAATATATTTCAGAATACCCTAATGCTACATCAACTCATAAGCAAAGAGATTTAATTGCATATTTGATAGCAAATAGAATTAATAAATCCACTGAGACTGAAACGGCTAACTCATGGAACAAAGAGGCCAATTCTTTAGATAAATTAACTAATATTATTTTAGCAAATGATGGCAAAACTATTGATCCAGATGATAATATAATTTCTAGCAATGATTTTTATACCGCGATTGAATCTACATATATTTATGATAGTGAAATAGTTGTTAATTATAATCAATATGAAATGAAGTATAATCGTTCCTATTTTGCTAGTGAACTAGTTTCTTCTTTCATCATCGATTTAGGTACACAAGTTGATTCTTCACTACAATTTAATATTAGAGAAGGTGTAAACAATATCGCATATTCATATGAAGGTTTAAACCGCTTTGAAGCAGAAGGAATAAAAGGATTGCTTGATTATACAATTCAACTCGGGGAATATTATGATTCTATGAAAAATAATATTACTACATTTAATTATGATAATTGGAAGAGTGAATTTTTACAATCTACGCGATTAATTGGAAACGAAAATAATGAGTTGGAAAGATTCTATTACTTAGGTAATAATAACTATAATAGCATTATAGCGATGAAACTTTATTCTTCAGTAAGTAATAGTAAAACCACACAAATTACTTCATTGATAAATGAAACTAACGAGGCTTTGCTGCTATATAATACTTTAAATGGTACAACATATCATATTAATCCTATAAGTCGTTGGGTTCCAAATGAAGGTGAATCTTTTGAAATATTTGCAAGAGATAATCTTTTGCCAACACTTGACCAATTAAATAGCTATAGAACAGAAATCTTACAATGAAAACAGTAGTTGAAAAATATGTTTCGCGTTTAATCATTAATAAATCGGAATTTATCTCGATAATTTATCCTTTGAAAGATAAAAATGATGTTAAAGATATCCTTATACAAGTAAAAAAAGAATATCCTAAGGCCAACCATTATTGCTATGGATATGTTTATGATTTAATTAATAAATCTAACGATGATGGTGAACCTTCATCGACAGCCGGAAAGCCTATTTTAGAGATGATCTTAAAGCATCAACTAAATCGAGCTTTAATTGTTGTTGTAAGATATTTCGGGGGCATAAAACTAGGCGCTGGTGGATTAACTAGAGCGTATGTTGAAGCGGCAAATAATGTTATAAAACTTGCGAATTTATATTGCTATGAAAAAAGAAGTACATATGATTTAAAAATACCATATAATCAAAGTGAAATATTAAAAAACTATTTATTGAGTCATAAAATTGATATAATCGATGCGGTATATGATGATGACGTTAGGTACATTATTTCCGCTAGAGAAATTGATGAAAAAGAATTATTTGGTTATTTCAATGGAAAAATTGCTATTAAATTTATTGCCAAAAAAGAAATATTAGTGAAAGAGGAGGATTTATTATGATAGATAAATGTAAAGATGAAAACAGTAAAACCTGTAATGGTGATTGCGAAAATTGTAATCAAAACACTACTTGTAATGGCGATTGTGAGCATTGTAATCAATCTTGCGAAGGACATACTAACTTTGCTTTTAGTTTAAATGAGTATTCACACATCAAGAAAATAATTGGTGTTGTTTCTGGTAAAGGTGGGGTTGGAAAATCACTTATATCTTCTTTGCTTGCGGTGTCATTAGCTAGTAAAGGCTTAAGTGTAGGAATAATGGACGCTGATATTACTGGACCTAGTATTGGTAAAACCTTTGGTATAAAGGATAAAGCATATGGTCAAAATAACTTAATTTATCCATTTGTTTCTGAAGGATATGGAATAAAAATTATTTCTTCAAATATGATGCTTGAGCATGATGAAGATCCAATTATTTGGAGAGGATCTTTAATTTCTAATTTGGTAAAACAATTTTATAGCGATGTTTTATGGGGTGAATTAGATGTTTTAGTAATTGATATGCCACCTGGAACTGGAGATGTTGCTTTAACTACTTTCCAAAGTATTCCTTTAGATGGAATAGTTATGGTCACTTCTCCACAAGATTTAGTCTCAATGATTGTATCTAAAGCTTGCAAAATGGCAGAAATGATGAATGTTAAGGTTTTAGGTGTTGTGGAAAATATGGCTTATGTCGAATGCCCTAATTGCGGAGAAAAAATCTATATGTATGGACCATCAAAGACCGAAGAAATGATAAAACCATATAATCTAAAAGTATTGGCTCAATTACCAATTAACCCATCATTAACTACTCTGGTAAATGAAGGAAGAATTGAAGAATATCAAGGTAAATATTTAGAATTATTAACTGATATGATTATTAAGGATATAGATTTAGGAGACGCAGATTAATAACTTAAAATTATTGAAAACGATAGAGCAACAATTTGCTACTAAAGGATTTATATATGAAAAATAAAGTTTTTTGGGCCTTTATTTCATTGTTATTAGTTTCTTGTAATGATATATATGATTCTAGCTTTGAAAATAAATCGCTATTATCACTAATGCAAACTTTTAGTTATTATCAGCAATATAATTTGGATATTTCTTATGGTGAAAGTAATTACCATTTAATTATTGATGATAAGTCTTTTTATAGTGTTGATAAAAAAATTACTTATTATAAATATACTTTTTTAGACAATTATCAAAAGTATGATAATGAAAAAATAATTGATTCTAATTATATTTTAGAATTCGATTTTATTGGGCATTTTTCTTTGCTTTTAGATGTTAATAATTTCACTAAAAATTTTACTAAATTAGGTGCTGATTATGTTTTAAATAATGATAGTAAAGATGAATATAGTTTTGATTTTTTTGATTCACAAATATCTTCATTAAATATTAAATACCTTGAAGAAAAGCAGACTATAGAATATAAATATGTATTTTCGGATGAAACGATATTTTCACTAGTTTATTCGCCTTCAGAGATAGATATATATTATTTTCAAAAAAGCCGAGATGACTATTTAAATTTTTATAAAAATTTTGAAAAGAATTATGATGAAGTAATTTCATTAATTGAAGAAAAGCGTGATTTTGTCTTAATCTTAATTTCACCAAATTGTTCAGCTTGTGAAAATGCGCGAGATTTATATTATGATTTTTCTTTAGAATACTCATCAAGAGAATATTATGCTTTAGATATAAAGAAATTAAAT
Organism: uncultured Bacillota bacterium; assembly: GCA_902493275.1. Lineage (GTDB taxonomy): Bacteria > Bacillota_I > Bacilli_A > RFN20 > CAG-449 > CAG-449. Next base: position 63,639 of record CABUOQ010000005.1, read on the forward strand.
TCATCACAGACAAATACAATCATATCGTATTTTAAGAATACATATGATGAACAAGATGAGTTTTTAAAATATCCAAGCTATGATACTTATCCAAAAGATTATTTTTTAACCCCTACGGCAGTAAGATTTTCTAATGGTAAAGCTAAGTATGTTTTACTAGCGTTTTCTAAAAATTTAGAAGAAGAATTTTATCATCTTTCGTTTTTATAGAGAAATTTTGATTTTTATGGCTATTTGTACTAATATAATTAAGGAAGAGGAAAGCAAAATGGTTATAGGCATTGATATAGGAGGCATGTCAATTAAATACGGCCTCATAGAAAATGGGAAAATTCTGTTTAAAAATGTTATTAAATTTGATAAAGAGATTTCTCAAGAAAAGATGATTGAACGCTTGTCTAAAGCAATTGTTGAATCGATAGCAAAATGGAATGTTGACATCGCTCAAATAAAAGGTATTGGTGTCGGATGTCCAGGAGCAATTGACTCGGTTAATGGTATTTGTGATAAAGCATATAATCTCGGATTTGAAAAACTCAATATTTGTAAAATTATTACTGAAATTACATCTTTACCATGTAAGATTACTAATGACGCTAATGCGGCGGCATTGGCCGAAGCTATATATGGATCAGCTAAAGAGTATAATAACGTGATTATGTTAACTCTAGGAACTGGAGTCGGTGGAGGAATCATCATAGACAAGAAATTGTTTGAAGGTAATTTTGGTAAAGGAGCGGAACTAGGTCATGTGGTTATTAAAACTGATGGCGAAAAATGTTCTTGTGGTCGAAAAGGTTGCTTAGAAGCATATGCTTCAGCTAGCGCATTAATAAAAAAGACCAAGAAGGAAATGATGAAAGATAAATCGACTTCAATGTGGAGCTATGTCGATAATGACATCAATAGGGTCGATGGAAGAACAGCCTTTGAAAATGCTAAACTCGATGATAAATGCGCTAAAAAGGTTGTTAGATATTATGTTAAGTATTTAGGAGAAGGATTGCTTAATTTTATGAATATTTTTCGCCCAGATGTAATTGTCTTAGGCGGTGGGCTTTCTTCACAAAAAGAGTATTTGAATAAGCAATTGTATGATTATTGCGCAAAAAGACATTTTGGTTTTATTAATTGTCCTCAAGTTGGAATTGTCACTGCTAATTTAGGTAACGATGCAGGCATTATCGGTGCAGGATGTTTAATGTTATAAGGAGTATTTTATGGAAAGAGGTTCAGGATTATTAGTTCATATTAGTGAATTGCCATCTAGACATGGCATAGGAACATTTGGTAAGGAAGCAAGAAAATTTGTTCGTTTTTTAAAGGAATCCAATCAAAAGTATTGGCAAGTTTTACCTTTAAACCCAACAAGTTATGGTGATTCTCCTTATCAATCATTTTCAGCATTTGCTTTAAATCCATATTTTATCGATTTAGATTACTTGGTTAAATATGGGTATTTACAAAAAGAAGATGTTAGAAACATTCGTGGAGGGAAAAATCCTCATTTTGTCGATTATGGCAAAATTTATGAAGAAAGATTTGTAGTTCTTAAAAAAGCATATAAAGAAGCATTTAAAAATGAAGAAGAGAAGATAACTAGATTTTATATAAGAAATAAAAAATGGTTAGAGGACTATGCCTTATTTATGACTATAAAGGGTTTATTTGATAATAAATCATGGTTAGAATGGCCTACTAAATATCGTCTTCATAATCGCAATGTTATCGCTGAGGTAAAGCAAACTCATAAAGATGATTATTGCTTTTATATATGGCTTCAATATGAGGCGGATAAGCAATATAAAAAACTTCGTCGCTATGCAAACAGAAAAGGAATAAAAATTATTGGTGATATGCCAATCTATGTCGCTAGTGATTCAGCTGATGTATGGGGCAACCATCGTTTATTCCAATTAAATAAAAATCGTTATCCAAGTTGTGTTGCTGGTGTTCCACCAGATTGTTTTTCTGAAACAGGTCAATTGTGGGGAAACCCAATTTATGATTATGAATATTGTAAAAAAACAAATTATAAATGGTGGAGAATGAGAATTAAATCTATGTCTAAGTATTATGATTTACTTAGAATTGATCATTTTAGAGGTTTTGAATCATATTGGCAAGTTCCAGCAAATGAAACTACTGCGATAAATGGAAAATGGGTAAAAGGACCAGGAATCGAATTGTTTAATGCTTGTAAAAAAGAATTGAGTAAGATTCAAATTATCGCTGAAGATTTAGGCGTTATTACTGATGAAGTCTTAGAGTTGAAGAGAATGACAGGATTCCCAGGATTAAAGGTTTATCAATTCGCTTTTGAAGACTATAAGAAGCATTTAAGAGGTGAATATGGCGAAGAATACCATCGTTACAAAGAACGCTTAGAGCGACCATATGAGAGCTTATATGAGTGGAAAATGGCACATTTAATTAACCCATTCTTACCTCATAATTATGAAAGTAATTGTGTCGCGTATATTGGCACTCATGATAATGATACTATGGATCACTACATTGAAACTCATCAAGAGCTCACTGAGTCAATGAGAGATTATTTAAATATCAATGATAATATTTATATCAGTGATACATTAATTGGCTCATTAATGAGAAGCAGTGCCGATGTAGTCATATTCTTGCCACAAGATATTCTTCATTTAGGAGTGGAATCTAGAATTAATACTCCTGGACAAGCAAGTGGTAATTGGCAATATCGCTTTGTAAAAGGACAATTAAATCATGAATTAGCAAATCATTTATCGATAATGACTAATGAAGCTGGTAGATAGTTATTGCGATAATTTTAATTTAACCTTATAATAATAAGTGTTTAAAAAAGGAGAAATATATGAACATAGAAAAAGTTGTTAATGATGCTTTTGAAGAAATTTGCAAAGGCAAAGAAATTTCTAGAGAAACTTTAATTAAAGATTTAGGAATTGACTCTCTTGACTTAGTAGAATCATTGATGAAAATTGAAGAAACTCTTTCAATTGAATTCACTGATGAAGAGATGACATCCTTTAAAACAGTTGGCGATGTTTATACTGCGATAGCCGCAAAAGTTAATAAATAATTACTTAAAAGTCACCACAAAATTTCGATGAAAATACGGTGACTTTTTAATTGCAAAAAAAATCATAAAAAAACAAAAAACTACTTGAAAAAGATGACCATTTAATGTAATATCATACTTGCTTAGCGAAACGCTAAGAAAATGATGCTCAGCTAGCTCAATGGCAGAGCAATCGGCTGTTAACCGATCGGTTGTAGGTTCGAGCCCTATGCTGAGCGCCATTTACGGCCTGTTGGAGAAGTGGTTCAACTCACATGCCTTTCACGCATGCATTCATGGGTTCAAATCCCGTACAGGTCACCATTGTAAGTTTAAGTACCTAAATTTAGGTACTTTTTTTCTGGTTTGGTGTTGAAGGCTTTGCTAATTATGATAAAATATAAACATAAATAGCGGAGATTAAAATATGAATGCTGAAATATACAAGGAACAAATAAAAGATAATGTTGTATCAGTTATGCTTGATTATATGTCTGAAGATGAGGATTGCGGATACACCAAAAAAGATGTACAAAAATGTGAAATTGTACTTGTAGAATACATTGATAATTTAAGCCAACTTGATCAACCAACTGATAAATCAATTATGCAACAAGTTAAAAAGGTAGTTGTTTCTTTAAATAAGTTAAACGCTAAAACAGACTACTGCCTGATTGAAACAGATGCACGTGAAAATATATGGCAAATAATTCAAAATAGCGCTGCTGAATGCGGTTTAAAGACTGAAGAAGATATTACTGAAGAGTGGCGTGAATGGTAGCCTAATACATTAAATAATAAATCAACTATAACTTATTTGAAAGAGTATTATATATGGATAAAAAGATATTATTAGCAAATATAGAAAAAGTCCATACTACAGAAATGGGTAGTTTTCGAATAAAGAAAAATCTTAAAATAGACACAGATATAATCGCATATTGTAAGAGTAAAATATTAGATAAAAATTGTAAAATCTATAAACAAGGAAAAAATTGGTATTGTGAAATTGATAATATAAAAATAACCATTAATTCATATAGTTATACAATTATTACTGCCCATAAATTTTGATCAATAGAATAATGAAAAATTGTATTTTTTTCATAATAAAAAATATTCTAATTGTTATATTTTTTTGCTAAAATAATACGTAAGAGGTTTTAAATGAAAAAATTATTACAAATATTTGTTTCATCCATAGAGGCTGGAATTTTAATTAGTTTAGGTGGTTTTGTGTTTCTTTCATATAAAGAGACAAATTTATTTTTGGCTTCATTTTTATTCTCATTAGGATTAGTTACAATAATCGCTTTTAAATTATATCTTTTTACAGGTAAAGTTGGATATATTTTTGATAACAAGCCTCGATATCTTTTAGATTTATTGCTTTGCTGGTTAGGTAATCTATGTGGAGCAATAGTTACAGGGGAAATCTTAAAATTAACTAGAGTTGATTTACAATCTGTCGTGACTAAAATGGTGAATATCAAACTTAATGACACGATTGGAAGCATTTTTATTCTTTCTATCTTTTGCGGAATGATGATATATATTGCCGTTGAAACTCAAAAAAAAGAAGTTTCAGGAGTTATTAAATTATTTGCCATCGTAATTCCTGTAATGGTATTTATTATATCTGGATTCGAGCATTGTGTGGCTAATATGTTTTATTTTACCTATGCTGGTGCTTGGTCTTGGAAAAGTATCGGGTACTTATTAATAATGACATTAGGAAATGGCGTAGGCTCATTAATATTGTGGTCGCTTAATTATTTTATTGGGCTAAAAGATAAAAAGGAAGAAAATAATTCATTTTAATAATTGGAGATTTAAAGTGCTTATTATAAATTCTCTTTATTGCCAATGTTATATAGATATTTTTGATAACTAAAATCACTTTTCATTGGATAATGACCATCGTGACCAAGTCTATTTGGAATGAATTTAATGAAATTTTTTGGAAAGTTATATAATGATAGTATTTTATTAGCAACTTCTAACGAGGAGTATTCTTTTTCTGAACAAATATTATAAATAACTTGTCCATTATTGAAATTATTAATGATTTTATCAATGCAATAAATATGGAATTCTACTGGAATATAATCGCGTTTTTCTTTGCCTTCGCCATAAATTTCAATCGGTAAATTCCTTTTTAATAGAGAAATTGAATGAGGAATAAATTTTTCAAAGTGTTGATTTTTTCCATAATTATTACTTGATCTAGAAATTGTAGCTCTTATTTTATAAGTGCTTATATATGATAATACTAATAAATCAGCACTGGCTTTACTTGCAGCGTAAGGATTTGTTGGTTTTAAAGGCGAGTTAATATCGCAGACAGAATTATCTTCGATGCTTTTTCCTCCATAGACTTCATCAGTACTAATTTGATGAAGGTAAAGATTATATTTTCTAGTTATTTCTAATAAAGTAAAAACTCCATTTATATTAGAATGTATGAATTTTTCACTATTAATTATAGCGTTATCAACGTGTGTTTCGGCGGCAAAATTAATGATTGTCTCATAGTGATATGTTTGAAATAAATCATCTAGAAGCTTTAAATCATTTATGTCACCTTTTACAAATATAAAATTCTTTTTGTTTAAGTGATGTCGTACATTTTCTATGTTACCAGCATATGTTAAAAGATCGAGACATATTATCTGGATATCTTCATATTTATTTAACATAAAATTAATAAAGTTAGAGCCGATAAATCCGGCTCCGCCGGTGACAAGTAGTTTCATATAATTATTTTACAATGAAAAAAAACTAATTTAAATATTAAATTATTATATTATTTTAAATAATAGAAAAATAATGTAAAATATTCTTATAGAGGTAAAAATAAATATTATGGAAAAAGATTATTCAATTGAGTACACAAATAAGTTTTTAAATCTTTATAAAAAATTAGAGCAATTAGAAACCGATGAGCCTAAAAAATATGCTTTTTTATTTAGTAAATATAAAAGCCAGTTAGATTTATTTCGACATATAAGAAATGATCTTTCACATAATATTATTAATGATAAATATCCAATAATAATATCAAATGATGTATATTCTTCACTTAATAGAATGCTTAATTTAGTAAAGAAAAAAGCAATCGATTATTGTACTAAGAAAAAAGATATTATCTTTGTAAACTTAAATAGTAGTCTTAAAGAAACTTTAAAGTTTTTAAGTGTTAATAATTTTTCACATCTTCCAATTATTAATGAAAAAGGAAAAGTAATGGGGGTTGTATCTAACTCATCAATGATAGATATTATTTATAAAAATCAAAATGATTCAAAACTACTTGAAAAGATAGTTGGAGATTTTCTTTCAGAATTTAATTTAAATAATGAAGAAGAATTTTATATGTTCGTCAGTCAAGATACATTTATGTATGAACTAAATGAGTTATTAAATAAGAGGAATAATAAGAAATTAGGAGCGATATTTATAACCGCGAACGGAAAACAAGATGAAACTATTGTTGGTTTAGTGAGATCATGGGATATAATTCGCAGTCTAAATTAGGCTATTTATATTGATATATATAATATTATATTAACTATATTTATGTAATATATAGATTATTTTATAAAAAACAGAAAAAACTCTTGCAAATAATGACGAAAAAATGTTTAAATAAAAAGGCTATGAGTTAATCGCATAGCTCCTATTATTCGACAACAAAAAAAATATAAAAAAATTAGTTGACAAATAAAAAGTAATAGGATAATATAAAGAGGCTGTCGCGAAATAGAG
>CABUOQ010000006.1 GCA_902493275.1 uncultured Bacillota bacterium
TCTATTTTATCATTTTTGGAATTACTTAAATTTAAATATTTGTTTTTATTGTTGCATTTACTTTTTCATGTAACAAAAGCGAGGAAATTTATAAAGTAACTAAAAGAATGATATTATCTCCATGAATTTTTGATATAATAATCTTAATAAAAGAATTTTATATAGGAGGTGGAAAAAATGATCAGCATAATTAAATCTCCATCATATAGTAGTTTTTTTGACTTTATAAAGGAATCAGAAAAGAATATTTATGTGCCCCATTTATAAAAAAAGAAATTGTAAATAAAATATTAGAAAATAAAAAAGATGGTATTGAAATGGTGGTAATTACATCTTCAAATATCTCTAATTTTTTATGTGGCTCTCTTGATGTATCTGCAATTAAAAAATTAATTAAAGCAGGAGTTATAGTGAAAAATTATCAAAATCTTCATGCTAAAATATATATTTTTGATAGAAAAAAAGCGCTAGTAACATCTGCAAATTTAACAAATAATGCTCTATATCATAACTTTGAATATGGCGTTTTAATAAACGATAAAATTATTACTGAAAAAATATATGATGATTATGTTGAAATGATTAATGATGATGAATGTGGAGCTTTTAGTATATCATTATTAGATAGACTTGAAAAAATAAAGAAAAAAACAAATAAAAAACTGAACGTAATAATTGATGATGAAAGTGATATAATTATAATTGAAAATAAAAATAATTTAATAGAAAATTTGTCTCCTTGGCAAAAAGATATTTTTGAACTAATAAACGAAATTAGAAATGATACTTTTGTTGTTCAAGATATTTATTCTTATAAAGAAGAATTAAAAAGAAAACACCCTAAAAATAATAATGTTGAAGCCAAAATAAGACAAATGTTACAGCAATTGAGAGATATGGGATTTATTAAATTTGTTAAACGAGGCAGTTATAAAAAATTATGGATTGATAAGCTGAAAGTTGAGGATAATTAGAATGAAATATATCGAACAATTAAATAACGCTAAAAAAGAACATATAAATATAATAATGCTTTTTGTTGCTCATGAAGTAGAAGCCCAACTAAGCAATTTCAAAAAAGAAATTAGTTAAGAAATATATGAAGATATTTGCTCTATTGTATATGAAAATTATTTAAGAATCGAATATGCTTCTATTGATAATATTACAAAAATAGTTTGTAGTTTATTTATTAAATCTAAAGAAATAGAAGAAGAAATTATTCGCCAAGAATTAGAAAACATGTATTTATAATAAAAAAATTTAGCGATAAAGAAGAAAGTTTAATCACACATGTTTATTAATTAATAAGGTACTTGAAAAGAAAGATATTTTTATGAATTATATTATGGTGATACTTAGGTTGTCATTATAAAGGAGTCAATATGTTACAAAAGAAAAAATCAAAGGAAAAAATTCTTGAAGAATTAAAAGAATATGAAAAATTAAATTTATATACATATAAGAATTATCGTGGAGAAATTTGTGGTGTAAAACTAGATAAACCTCCGCTTCTTAAGGATAAAGAACTTTTGAAAGATAAGGATTTTTTACTTAAAGCCACAAAAATAAATGGTAATATTTTACTTCTAGTTCCAAGGCCTTTGAAGTTTGACAAGGATCTTCTTCTTATCGCAGCTGAAAATAGTAAGAATTTATATTTAGAAATTAATTTACCTAAAAGATTGTCTTCAGATTATGATTTTATGTTAAAACTTGTCAGTGTTCAAGGTAATTTTTTAAGACAGTTTTTTATTCATCGTAACTTATCGCCATTTACTGATAAGGAAAAGAAAATTATTTTAGCGGCAGTTAAAAATGATTATGAAGCGTTTGATGATGTAAATTTATGTTGGAATCTAGATTATTATAAAGATAAATCTTTTGCACTTGAATTGGTTGAAGTAAACTGGAGAGTTTTACGGTACTTTGGAAAAGAATTACGAAGCGATAAAGATATAATATTAAAAGCAGTCGGTTATAATTATCAAGCATTTCAATTTGCAACTAGAAATTTGCGAAATAACAAAAATTTTTTATTGCATGCAATGGAAGTGAATGCTTGTTGTCTTGCCTATGCTCCATCACAAATGCGCGAAGACAGAGAACTTGTAACAAATCTTATGCAGAAAACGCCTTTTGTTTATCGATATGCAAAAGGTGAAATGCAAAAAGATACTTCACTTGCTTTGACAGCGGTAAAAGGTGCGCCTAATTTATATAATTATCTAGATTTTGAAATGGTGCATAAAAACAAAAATTTTGTTTTAGGGTTAGTAGAATTCATAAATTCAAAAGATACACCATTAGAAGTTAAACAATTTTTAAAAGGTCGTTTAAAATTTAATTCTATTTATCAAGAATGGAAAAAAGAGCATCCTGACCTTGATGGGGATTTATCAGAGATACTGTTATGTGATGATGTAGCGGAGACTTTTGTCTCAGAGTATAATCTAGATTTAGGTTTCAGAAGTGTTATAGATAAATATATTCCTGAAGTTTCTGCGTGCTTTCATCAAAAACAAAGAGGAGATTGGCATATTTATAATGTCATGGGACATATTTTGCATTCTATCGAAGAGATAAATGCTTTATCCAAAGAATTAAATGAACGCGAACGTAAACTCCTTGCATTCACAATGTTATTTCACGACTTGGGTAAACCTGAGTATCATAAAGAGAAGCGTAAAAATGGTAAAATATATGATAGCTTTAAAGAACACAATATAGGTAGCGAAAAAATTGCAAGAAGGGTATTGAAATATCTAGATTTTACTCCATGTGAAAAAAAATTAATATTAACATTAGTTAAGCAACATGATATATTTTTAAAATTTTCTTTTTCACCAAAAGAAGATTGGCAAGTTAAACCCGATAAAGAATATTTAAAAAATTTAATTTTAGAATTTAATAAAATAGGTAATGGAAAACAAATAATGGATTATCTAATATTAGTAGCAATTGCGGATAATAAAGCACAAAATCCAGAAATGACTAAAGAGCCGTTAGAAATGATAGCAATGATAAAGAAAATAGTAGATACGTTATAAAAAATGTTCTCTCATTACTTTAAATTTAGTTAACTGACATATAAAGTGAAATTATAAAAGTTTTAATACATTTTATATATTTTATGTATAAATACTTTTTTTATGAACATAAAGATTAAGTTGATCAATAAAATAATTACCATACTATTTATGTATATAATAGCGGTAAATGGAAGTGTCGGATCATCAATATTAAATCCTAACTTAAAAATTAATTTTAGAATAAGGTTCAGTAACATAGGTGCTGTTAATAATATAGTACTTAATAAAGTTTTTTTATAAATTGCATCTTTATTTAAAATAGGTAGATACGTTCCTTTTAATAACGCAATCTTGTATTTTTGCTTTGAATATATTATTTCATAAGTACAAAAGCTTATTAAAGCAAGTACTATTATGGTGGAAGAAAGTATAGTTTGTTCTATATATGCATTATCACTATAGTATGTTATTTTATCATCGAACGATTTATATGGTTTACTAATACTACTTAAATACGATTTAACGCTTTTCACATCTTCACAATAAAATATAAATTTATAGTGATTTGAAAGTGATTCATAATATCTATGATAAAAAGAAGTATATAAATTTGAATAAGCATTAAAGAAATTATTAAAGGTAAAACCTGCATCATAATAACCAGTTATAGTTAAATTTTCTCTTGTTATAAGAGGAGAAGCGTGGTCCTCATAAAATTGCTTTAAGTTATATGGTAGGATTATTTCTCCGTCATTAATTGGCATTCTACCCTCGATTAGTTTTCCTGAGAAGAAATCAAGAGGAAGAATATTTTCATTTGAAGTATTTTTACCAGTAAAAAAGTATGTAACTATATCATATTCATCATCAACGTTTACATATATAACATTACTTTCATCAATATTTTCCTTAGTAATATCAATTGAATAAACATAATTAATTGAATAAGATAAAGTTTCTAACTCATCTTTTAAAATTCTATAGGTTTCTTCACTAGCGTAGTAAATATAATCACTAGTTGCACCCTTTGGTTTTCCTAAGACAACTTTGATATCATTTGTAGCGTATTTATAGTTACTTTCATAAACATATCGCCCTAATTTTGAAAATATTATGACAAAATCATCCGATTTAAATGAATCTATGACAGTAAATTTATCATAGTCTATAGTGAGATTGTTAATTGAATAGTCTTTATATCCAACAGAAGTAATTCTAGTTCTTATTGAATCGTTTAATGCAGAACTGATAAGAATTTCATTATCTTTTAAATCGTAATCTAAATTTGCTTTTTCAATATCAGTATATTTTATAGTTTTTGGACCAAAATAATTTAATGGGGTAATGGTATTGCCAGAAAAAGAAATAGGTAAACCTTTGTAATTAAAATCAAAACCGCCAGAATTAAATGGAGAATTTATTTGTAATTTAGCATCTTTAATTTGAGGGCATTCATTTAAATATGTTGAAAGATTATAAACTGGAATGCTATAATCCATAAGAATTTCATTGTTTAATAAATCCTCATTATTTTTATTTGGAAAATATGAGAAACCAATAATTAAATTTATAATAGAAACAAATAACAAAATAAGATATATGAAATTAAAGTTATGATTTAAAAAGTTTTTCTTTGAAGAAATTTTGTTTCTTGATGTTATTTTTATGAATTCACCTTTCACTTTTTCATCCAAATCAACGATATTATCACAATATTGAGATATATCATCGTGTGATGCAAAAATAATACAACGAGTAGTGGCCAAAGATTTCAATTCATTTAAAATTAATTCACGATTAATTTGATCAAGACTTGAAGTTAGTTCATCTAATAAAATGTATTTTGCGTTACTTAACGCTATTACAATTAGGCAAACTAAATCTTTTTGACCTTCAGATAGATTTTTAATTTTATGATCGATAACAGTGTCTAATCCATATCTAACTAAATAATCATTAACTCTTGATATGTTTGGATTGTTAATTAACAATTTTAAATTTTCAATAACGCTTTTGTTTTTTATCAAAATATTATTGTTTAATAATGAAAAAACTTTGTTTTCGCATATTGAGGCATTGTATAAATATTCTTCACCATCAATTAAGCAAACACCATTAAAAGAAGTTTTATTAACTATGGTCTTTAATAAAGTTGATTTGCCACTGCCAGATTCTCCTTTTAGCCAATATAATCCTGCATCGTTAAATGTGTAATGGGCATTGTTAAATAAAAGTCTATTTTTGAATTTGATAGTTAAATTTTTTATTTCAATCATATAACAATGTCTCCTTTAATAAATTTTTCTTTATGAACAAAGAAATGCCCCAAATTGCTAAAAAATTAAATAAAATTAAAATATAAGTAAACCAAGAAAAATGCTTAATACTAGCAACTATAAAATATGAGGCAAAAAGAAGTATAGGTATTGCAAAATTAAATATAATTAATATACTTTTGCTTATTTTTCTGATTTTTCTTTTCTCAATATTAAAATTAGATAATATAAATAAATTACTTCTCAACTTATTGAATGATGTATATGCAAAAAACAAACTAATAGTGGAAAAAATTATTGATACCAGTAAAATGGAAAAAGTTTTATTATAATTATTAATAGCAGTAAAATGATTAAGTGTTTTAAAATTCAAATTTTTTAAATTTAAGACGCCGTTTACATCATCAAGTTGTAGTTCTTTTAAATCATCATAATAATTAATATAAGGTAATTTATTGTCTTGCCAAAGCTTTTCAAATAAATCATAACTTGTAATAATATCGTAATTTTCTTCATTTGAATCCATAATAGTATAATCTGATATATTAAAATCCTTTTTTCCATAAGGTGTTTCTAACGATAGGTGAGATAGTGATTCATCTTTTATAAGAGTAGATGACACTGTATCATCAAAAATTAAAGTATGTTGATTCATTTTTTGATCTATAAAACGAAAAGATGTTACATAAGTTTTAATTAAATCTAAATTTGATGTATTAATTTCAAATGTATTTGATGGAATCTTATAAAATCCTGTAATAATTAATGGAGTATCATAAGTATAAAATTTTATTTTTTTGTTTAAAAATGTTTCAAGGAAATAAATGTCTTCATCATTAAAATTAAAACCAATGCTTACTTCATCATCTTTTTCACTTTTATGACCTATTATAGTTTCTTTATATTGCGAGAAATTAAGACTAACGTAGTAATCATCAAAATAAAGTGAACGATCATACTCGCTGGAAGAATCACCATCTTCACTAGATGAATTAGCATTTTCAAAACTAGATGAATCAGTATTTTCACTAGATGAATTAGTATTTTCAAAAGATAGGAAAGTTCTTACTGTTGTTATTAATTTGCTATAAAAAAATGGCAAACTTTTCGTCGCGTGATTTAAAGGTTGTTCTTCAGATATTAAAGTATTTTCAGGGAGAATATATGATGTAGATAAAGAATTATAATAATAGGCATCTAAATTTTCATAAGTTAATGGAGAAGCAAAACATATAACAAAGCTCAGTAAAAACAAAATGAATGAACTCAATAAATTAGAAAAATTACTCTTAATAATCAACCATTTATTAATATTTGTTTTATGCGTTTTAATATTTAATAAATAATTATTAGTTTTATTAACTTCTTTAATTGTTAAACCATCAAAATATAAAAGAATGTGATTAACATCATTATAAAAAGAATCCTTTTCATGACTAATTATGATAATTAGTCGATCTTTAGATAGTTTATCTAACAAAGCGAGCATTTTAATTTTGTTTTTTTGATCCAAATGAGCAAAAGGCTCATCGAGTAAATAGATAGGTTTATCTTGACATAGTGTAATCCCTACGAATAGTCTTTGTTTTTCACCTTGTGATAAATTTTTAACTTTGCAATTTATAATATCTTCTAGATTTAAAGTAGTAATGATATCTCTTGTTTTGTTTTCATCAATTTTAAAAAGCTTGAAAAGATCTAAAACAGTAATACTATTTATACCAACTTCATTTTGGTGATAATAAGCTATTCGGTTTTTTATAAATGAATCTTTTTTATCTTGAGATAATAAATTTGTATCTTGAGAATCAATTTTAATTGCTCCATTACTTGGAGTTAAATCTCCGCTTATGAGATTAAATAGAGTTGATTTACCAGATCCATTTTTTCCAGTTAAAATATATAAACCAGCATGGGTAAAAGAGTAATTTAAGTTATGAATTATAGGCAACGATTTATTATAGCCAAATGTAATGTTATTAATTTCTATCATATTATTATTTTGATACAGTCATTTGTAATTTGATTGATGTTGCTTTAAACATATTTCCGTTTCCATAAGCATCAAATTTAATTATAAATGAGCCAGAAGTGTTATCTTTTATGTTTGAAAGATTTACATCACTTGTTGAAAATTCAATTAAATCAGATTCATTAGAGAAAAAACTATCGTTAATTGAAGATACTTTAAAATCTTTAAAGAAAATCCTGTTTAGTGGTTTGTTAGAATCATTAATTTCTTCATTATAAAGCGAGATATAAGTATTTGTTGATGAAAGAATCGAGCTTCGTCTCATAGTTAAATTTAATTTAAATTTGATATTATGATATCCTAATTTATATAAAGAATTTGGAGATGGTAAATAGAAATAAATATATTTAATTCCACCATTTCCTCCAAAGTCGAGTGTGTCAGTCTCATTAACAGTTACATAACTGTTTGTAACTATTCTTTTTCCAACATTTGTCGTAAATTTTGATTGAGAAGGAGTACTATATATATTATGATTATTTTTTTTATTATTATTATAATATGTTTTCAATAACAATTTTGTTTTTTCGTTATCAATCAAGTCCCAAATAGGAATTATTATAAAATTATCACTAAATATGTATTCTTTATTTGAAGAATTTATAGTTTTTAACCAATTGTTTATGGTTTGGTTAATTTCTTTAGGACTATTTACATAGAAGGCTTGTCCTCCTCGTCCCTCTACAGCACTGCTAATACTGGTGTTACCTCCTGTATTCATAGTTTGTAATTTTGATTGAAACCTTGTGGAAATATCTCCAGATAAACTACCATCTGCATTCAAAGGAACATTTAATGCATCTTCAAATTCTGTGCCAAGAGTTTGTGTATTATTTAAAATATATTTGCTTGAAATCATTTTGTAGTTAAATATACAACTACCGCCTTGACTGCATCTTGTTATAACATGTGTCCCAAATTTGTTAAATAAACTTTTTATTTGTGCGTTTATAGAACCATTATTGTTAATTATAAGTTGTAACAAACTTATTTCAAAACTAAAATCATTAGATAAATAATTTTTCAAATTAGATATATTATCGCAATTTGTAAATCCAGATAGATAAGTTTCGCTCCAGTAAGAGGTACTATAAAAAAAACTATTACTTTCGTATTCAAAATTTGTTATATTTGATATATTACATGAAGAATTAGCTTTTAAACGTAGAGCATCTTCTAAAATACTTATGTCAGCTGAAGCATTCAATTTATAATTTTCGGCTAGATTATTAATATGTTCGGTGTAATTATAGTTACTTGATGTAACTCCTTTGAAATGTGTTGATGTGCGACCGAAATATAAATTTGCGATATTTGCACTAAATATTGATTTAGTTGCACAATTATCAATTGATAATTTGTCTTTGACTGTAAAGTCTATGGTTTTTCCGATAATATCTACGGGTTGATAAGTATTATCCTCAAGGGCATGTGCCTGTTTAATTGTTTCGTGTGATCCTAAAAAAGAAAACAATGTAACAATTAAAAATAATCCTATTTTTTTATTCATTATGCGTTTCCCCCTTTTAATAATTTCTAAAAAATTATACTCATAGCGAAATATTAAAATACTATAAATATTATATTATGTTTAAAAATTATTATATGTACCCTTAAATAAATAATATTACTTGTGCAAAAAAAAGTAAATGTTTAGATTACAATAATAAAAATTGCAAATAAAAAAATTACAAATTCATCTAAAATGCAAACATTAACTTTAAAAATGTAAGGGTTTACAATTATAATGCAAATTTATATTACGCAAATATAAAAACCTAGGAGGATTTATGAAAAAAAGTTTGTGGTTATTTGTTTTATCTACACTTACCTTAGGGATGGTTTTTGGTTGTAAAAATGAACAGACATCGATTAGTAGTTCATCATCAACCCAAACATCATCTACTATTAGCGAAGATGATGGCGTTACAATAAAAGATGAAGATTTTGTTGTCGATAGCGATTATGAAGCTGATTTAGGATCCACTATTACTATTGAACAAGTTACAGTTAAAGATAGTGAGAAAAAATATCATCGTTCAACAATTAAAGTTACTGATCCATCTGGGACAGAGGTTACTTTATCTAGCGACAATTCATTTGTTGCGTCTAAAGCAGGTGTTTATGTTGTTACACATACCATTACATATGGCACTAATAATGCTAAAACAATGTCCAAATCATTTAATATAACAGTTACGGATACATCGGCTCCTAAACTTGATGAAGAATCAAAATATAGAATGGAGAATTTAGTGGAATTAGGAACCACAATTGATTTAACAAATATTAAAATTTCTGACAATAGTGGAGAGACTATTACTCCTAAATTCACAGTCAAATTTAATGAAGAAACAGTTGATGTACAAGATAACAAGTTTGTTGCAGATAAAAAGGGATGTTATGAAATAATTGTAGATGCGACCGACAGTTCAAATAATAAATCCGATTTAACAATAAAAATATTTACTATTGTCGATGGAGAAAATGGCAAAACATTAACTAATAAATTTCAAGGTGGTGTCTCTTTAGGAGATAAAGGATATAATGGTAATCACTCATCAAATTATCATTGGACAAGCGAACATTCTGAATGGGTAAATGGAAATGCTCTTTTAGCGGAAGATTGTGGTATTTTATCTGAATCAAAATATTTATCATTTTGGTATTACTATGATGTAAAAGATTATGATGCCCGAGTTACAAGTATATCTAAATACGTATATTATGATACTAAAGCTTTTGATGCATATGGAAATGCCTTGAATGAATATTGGCAATTCCCAAATTCATATGAATTAGAAAATAATACATGGTATAGATTTGTATTAGATTTAACTAACGCTACTAATGTTGGTGCTGATGGTGGTCAATGCTTTAATAATCCAACCAACTTAGAAGATGTCATGTTTGGATTTGGATTCTGGGATTGGAAAGTTGGCGCTAATGTATCAATTGCTAATGATATTTATATTGATGATATTCAATTAACATCAGAGCTCCCAAGTGATTATCATCTTCCACCAGTTGCTTCAACTATTGAATTAAATGAAACATCTATAACTTTAGAAGAAGCAGATACATTTTCTTTAAGTGCAGTTGTTGGACCTAGTGATGTTTTGAATAAATCTGTTTCTTGGGAATCATCTGATAGCAATGTTGCAACAGTTTCTACATCAGGCGAAGTAACTGCGATAAAAAAAGGAACAGCAACTATTACAGCAACTAGTGTATCTAATCCATCTTTAAAAGCGACGTGTGAAGTAACAGTTACATCAAGCACTACTACTGAGAAAAAGCCAGATAATACTAAAGCAGTAACGATTGATCATCAATTTGATATTCATGGTAAGCAAGCAGAAAATTTAGGTGCATTTGTTACCGATAAAACAGATTTAGTTGATTTTGGTGTTGGTCATGGTATGGCAGATAACTATTCATTAATGGCATATAATACTTCTGCTGGATTGTGTGGAATTGAAAACCCAGAATTAAATGGTAGTGGTGAGCCTACTCAAAATGCGGTATATCAAACATGGAGATTCTTTTATACAGATACTGATGGAATTATTTATGTAGCAAAAGCTAAAAAAGAATGCTTCATTAAATTGGCTGAAAATGCATCACCTGCTGGATGGTTAGAAGGAACAATGAAGTATATAGTTGAAAAAGAAGATGGTACACAAACAGTTATTGAAACTCGAGAAGTAAGTACAGGAACAGTTGCTTGTGAATATATTCACTTAGAAGCAGGTGATACATTTATTTGGAGCATTAATTCATATGGTGGCATGAGAAATATGCAAAATTCTCCTGATATCGTTGTCGCTCCAGTATATGAAGGATAAGTTTAATTAGTTTGGATTATTTTAGTTATGAAAAGTTATAATATAAACTTTCATAACGTCAGTGAACTTTGTTTAGATAAAGAAACGGGAGCTTATTATTTATTAAGGCTCCCGGCTTCATTAGAAAAATACATGTCAGAACAAGGAAAGAACATGAATCGTAGTTCTATAGGTGTGGAACTACGATTTAAAATGTTAACTGATGTTATAGAAATTACTTTATATGGTAAAAATGAAGCAGGTAAATGCTATGTTTATTTTGGCTCGGTCCAAGGTGAATGGTTTCAGTCGTCTTTTATTATAGAAAAAAATAAAGAAACGATAGTTAAAATTAAACGTCCTCTTAATGAAGATGTAATTTCCAAAATGAATGAAGAAAAAGAAAGCGTCTATCCAAGTGATATGGTTAGATTAGTTTTTGATGGAACGCAAATAGAGTTTAAAAGTATCACAGGTTCAGTTGCTCCGTATGAAATTCCAAAAAAGATATATTTAGCATATGGGTCTTCAATTACTTCGAATTCGATTACCTATATACCTAACATTTCTTACGTTAATCTTTTAGCTCGCTATTTAAAAATGGATTTAATTAATGTTGGATCTCCCGGGAGTTGCGAGATTCAAAAAGAAATAGCGGAGTACATATGTAACTATAATTATGATATTGCTACGATAGAATTAGGAATAAATATCATTGATCATGTTTCTGTTCAGGAATATAAAAAAAGATGTGAATATTTTTTAGATGAGATGATAAAAAATAATAAAAGTGCTATATTTTATATAACAGATGTTTTTTCTTATTTTAACACTAGATGCAATGTCCAAGATGATAAATTATCAGCGTATAGAGAGACATTAAGGAATATATGTTTTAAGTATAAGAAGACCAATAAAGTTTATTATATTCCAGGAGATAAGCTGTTAAAAAACACCTGTAATATTTGTGCTGATTTGGTTCATCCTGATATTGATGGACATTTAGAAATATATAGTAATTTAGTGGAGTTTATTGCGAAGAATGAAAAAAAAGATAAATAAAACACATCGTAAAGAGTTTTCTTTAGGAATAATATTATCTTTTTGTTTTTTTCTAATTATTTCATCGGTTACTTTTTTTGCTTATAGTAATAGTATTCGTAGTAATCAATACGAAAAAATGGATATTATTAGCGACAATATTTCATATATAATTGAAAAAAATTTTAAAGAAGTTTTTACAATTTCAAGAACACTATTTTATAGTGAAGAATTTCAAAATGATGCGGATATAGATATTCAAAATCCTGCTAGCTATCAAGAAAATTTAGAAAAATATTTGGTTAATACTATTTCTAATTTAAATTTTAGCGTTGTTTCAGATGTTGCCTTCATTCCATATAGTAACCAAAATGATAAATATGATATTAGTAAAAGAATATATGAGGGAAAATATGATGGTCTATTTTCTGTTAATAATTCACGTTCGCTAATTTATTATAATCAAATTATTAATCAATCTTTGAATGAAGAAAATGATAATGGAAATGTTTATGTTATTAATCAAGTGGAAGAAAGGGATGAATTTATTATATTTGCAAGATTGGTAAAGCAAACTTTTGTATCTCCAATAAAAAGAAATTTGGGAATAGGATTTATTGTTGTTTCTAAAACCGATTTTTTAAAGCCTTTAATGCTTTGTCAATCTCTAGATGGGATGGGAGCATATATTTTAGATAATCAGGGTAAAAAAATTTTCTCACAAGATAGTAATTTGTTTAATGATCGTAATCGTTATCGAATTAAAGAAGATTATATCGATTTTTATGATTATAAATTTGTCACGTATTATGACACTACGTTCATATATAAAGAAGTAATCAGGACAATTTCATTACAATTCTTATTATTCTTGGGATTGTTTATTTTATTTGCATTAGCATATTATTTAATTCAAAAAAATTATCGTAAAAATTTAAATTATTTATTTAAATCATTCCAGTTTTCAGCAGATTGTAAAAATGTAAAATACATTGCTCTAACGAATAAAAATGAAGAGGTAGATCAAGTTATTCAAGCGTATAACAATATGGTTACTTCAATAACTAATGAGAAAATCAATAACGATATTTTAAGTGAACAAAATGCAAAATTTGAGATGAAGAATTTGACCACACAGATAAATAGGCATTTCATTATTAATATACTTAGTGTTATTCATTCTCTTATTAATTTAAAGGAATATGAAAAGTCAAAGTATTGTATTGAAATATTGTCTGATTTTTTGCATTATACTCTATCTTTAGATAAGCAAGAAGTTGACCTTAATAGTGAAATAGTACAAATTAAAAACTATTTAAATTTGCAATCTATTCGTTATAAAAATATTAAAGTTAATTATCACATAGATAAATCACTATTAAATATAGTGGTGCCTAAAATGATACTTCAACCTTTAGTGGAAAATGCTTTAGTACATGGTCTTCCAAATAAAGAAGGTACGATAGATATTGATGTATATCAAAAAGAGGGTATAGTTTTTATCAAAGTTGCTAATGATGGAATTTTAGATCAAGAAAGTATAAAAAAATTGAATGATAAAATAACTACATTCGAAAAAATGGATTCAAAAAATAACATAAATCATGGTGTAGCGCTTATTAATATTTCGCGTAGATTGCAATTAAAATTTGGCTCAGATGCATCCATATACTTACAGAGTGATAACGAAAAAGTTTATTCAGTAATAACAATAAAGAACAGGAAATAATTTATGGTAACGATATATTTGGTTGATGATGACTATTTAATTTTAGATGAATTAAAGAATTTAATTAATTATGCTTCTATTGGGTATAAGATAATCGGAATGAATACTAATTCTTTGAAGGCTAAAGAAGAAATAATTGAGTTAAAGCCTGATGTAATTATTACTGATATTCAAATGGATATGTTAGATGGTATAAATCTCACAGAATCACTGTTAGAAGAATGTCCGAAATCATATTTTATTTTTGTCAGTGGTTATGATAAATTTGATTATGCTATTGAGGCAATAAGATTAGGCGCCACGAGGTTTTTAAGAAAACCAATAAAAGAAAAAGAATTAATATCTTGCTTACATGATATTAAAACCAAAATAAACGATGAATTCTCAAATCGAGTACAGATTGCGATGAATGATGATGCGGAAAATATGGAAAAAATTTTTACTAATTCACATTTATTAAAAAATAGTAAATATCGTATAATTTGTTTAAATGGATATAATTATCTCACAATAATAGATGATATAAAGAAATCCTCTTCTGATGTGATAAATATATATGGTGATGCAAATATTGGTTTGTTTATAGCCTTTGATGTCGATTACAAAAAGATTTTAGATTTAAAAAGAAAATATGAAAATATTTCGATAGGTATCAGTTTAGAAAAAGAAGCTAATGATTATAAAAATATTTCCGATATAACTAGAAAAACTAGAATTTCTTCAAAACAAAAATTTGTTACTGGAAAATCAGAGTTTGTTTTATATGATGAGAAAGTACCTTACTTTTTAATTGATGAAATCAATGCGATAAATCAAGTTACTGTTTTAGAAGACAAAGTATATAATTTAAAGAAAATCCTTATTGATAATCATATAAATGTATGTTTTTTACAAAAAATTTATCAGTGTATTTTTTTAGCAATGGTAAGATTAAAGATAATAGAATTAGGAGATGAATATGATGTATCGGTAATTGATACATACGATTCGATTGATTCTTTAATTGATGATCTAAAGGGATACTTTATATCTAGTGATAATGATGATAATAATGAAATAATCATTAACGAAGTGAAAAAAGAAATAGAAAATAGTTTAAACAAAAAACTTTCTATGACATACATTGCCAAAAAATATGGATACAATATTTCTTATTTTTCTCAATTATTTAAAAAAGTAGTGGGTATGTCTTTTGTTGAATATTTTATTTCGTTAAAAATTGATCGGGCAAAATATCTTATTGCTAATACTAATGAATTGTTTCAAAACATAGCTTTGGAAGTGGGATATGATGACTATTATCATTTTTCTAAAATGTTTAAAAAATATACCTCATATTCGCCTACTGAATATAAAACATTATTTAAAAAATAGTTAAAAAAATAACAAATTCATATAAAGAGAATACATTTAAATAAATGTATTAAAAAAATAAAATAATAATATGGAAAATGTTGTTAAGAAAAAAGATAGGCAAACAAAAAAAGAATTCAAGCAATATATTGAATCATTGAATCCTCAGTCAACTAAAGATAAAATTATCTCTTTTTTTAGAAGAATATGGGAACATAAATTTTTCTATCTTATTTTACTTCCGGCAATTATATTGTTAATTATTTTTGCTTACAAACCAATGTATGGAATTGTTTTAGCATTTAAACATTATTCTCCAAGAAAAGGAATTATGGGGAGTTCTTGGTGTGGGTTTGATAATTTTAAAGAATTATTTGCAATAGAGGATTTTTCTAATGCGTTTAGAAATACCATAATTATAAATTTATTAAAATTATTATTTGGCTTTCCGGCATCAATATTGCTAGCAATTATGTTAAACGCTTTGCATAACAAGGTTTTTAAAAATGTTTTACAAACTCTAGTTTATTTACCACACTTTGTTAGCTGGGTTGTTGTTGCTGGATTAATAATGGCTTTGTTCGATGAAAGAAGTGGAAGCTTATATAGATTCTTTTCTATTTTTGGTGATGTCAATGTTTTTGGCGATGGGGTACAAGCGATAGCGCTGATTGTAGTGTCTGATATTTGGAAAGAAGTAGGATGGGGTGCAATCATTTATTTGGCTGCCTTAAGTGGTATTTCCGGTGATTTATATGAAGCGGCAGAGTTAGATGGAGCCAATTCAGTTCAACAGTTTTTTAATGTTACGTTGCCTCAATTAATGCCAACAATTTCAATTATGCTTATTTTAAGAGTCGGTGGTATTATCGGTGGTGGATTTGATCAAATTTATAGTTTGTTTAACGATAATTCGATTGTTAAACCATATGTTGATGTCTTAGATACTTTTGTATATAGATATGGAATTGGAAGTGGACAATTTTCAATGGCGACAGCGATAGGATTGTTTGAAAACTTGATTAATATAGTCCTTCTTTTCAGCGCTAATAAGGTTGTTTCATTGATTAATAAGGAGTAATTTTATGGTTAATAAGTTTGAAAATGCATATTATTCGCCAAGGAAATTTTCTATAAATAAAACACTTAAGATTATAAATGTAATAGCTCTTCTTTTTATTGGTTTTATTATGGTCTATCCATTTTGGGAAATATTAGTAAAATCATTTATGTCTGATCAAGATATAATCGGTTCTAAAGTTTTTCTGTGGCCAAAACATTGGCAATTTTCTGGATATAAACAAATCTTTTCTAATAAAACATATAATTTTGGTAATGCTTTCTTAGTTTCTGTTTTTGTTGTGGTAGTGGATACAATTTATCAATTAATTATCACTACACTTGCAGCGTATGGCTTATCAAGAAAAACTTTACCAGGCAAAGGAATTTTAAATTTTTTCTTTATATTTACTATGTATTTTGGAGGTGGCTTAATTCCATATTATTTGGTGATTAAAGAATTGCATTTAATGAATACCATATGGGTGTTGATAATACCATCATTTATCTCAGTTTATAACGTTCTTATTATGAGAAGCTTCTTTAGGACATTCCCTCAAGATCTTATTGAAGCAGCTAAAATCGATGGTGCGAGTGAATTCTCTGTTTTTATTAAAATAGTTTTACCATTATCTAAGGCAATATTAGCTACCATAGCGTTATTTATTGCTGTTGGAGTGTGGAATAACTGGTTTACAGCGATGTTGTTCATTACAGAGAATAATGAGTATCGTCCACTTGCTTATGTTTTGCAAGTGATAATTCAAACATCGCAAGGTATCAATGACAATACCTCAGGCGCGGGAGACTATATTGAATTGGTTGGAGAATCTGTTCAATATGCGGCGATTATAGTGTCGACAGTACCTATATTATGTGTCTACCCATTCTTACAAAAACACTTTACTAAAGGTGTTATGATTGGTTCAATCAAAGGTTAAAAAGGAGAGATTTATGAAAAAACTAGCAAAATATTTATCATTATCGGTAATTTTAATGATGTCCTTGGCTGGATGCGGAAATACTGATAATAATAGTTCACATGGCACATCTGGAACTAGCACATCTAATTCTGAAGATAATAAGAATTATAAAAAAGACAAATATGATAAAGACGGGAGATTGATAGTTTCGTTCTTTGGTATTGATTTAGACAATTTACAAAGTCAAACAGAAGATACCAAAAAAATCATGGAAGTAATAGAAAGTAAGTTTAATGTTTCTTTTAATTATATTAATGGCTCAGCATTTAACTGGCAAACTACTCTAAATCAATATATAGGTGGTGGAGATGTGCCTGATATCTTCTTCCATGAATTAAATCAACCAATGTATTCTACATTATTAGAAGATGATTATTTGTTTGATTATAGCCTTTATTTAGATGATTATCCAAATTTGAAAAAGGCTTTCCAAAGATATGATGAAAAGGCATTAAAAACTTTCTTGGGTGGAAGTTATTATGGATTTCCGATTGTTATGGATGATACTACAGACTCGGACGTTGTTAACCAACATGGTACCTATTATCGTCGTGACTGGTATACAAATTTAGTTGCTAAAGGTTACAAACCAAAATCAGGCAGAGAACTTGTCGATCCGGAAGATGAAAGTTTTAATTATTTGAATTTCTATGATTTATGTGAAGGATATACTTTTGGTGATCCAGATAATAATGGTAAAAAGGATACTTACGGGTATGCATTAACAAAAGATGGTGGTGGATATTGGTTTTATCCAATTTTATCTATGTTTAATGTTACATATGATGGATGGCATTATGATGAAAGTAGCGAATTATGGCAACCTGATTGTACTTCTGAAGAAATGAAAACAGCTTTGGATTTTATGGCCAAAATGTTTGATGAGGGATTGATATCACAAAATTATGCAACTACATTAACCCAAACAGCAATGAAAAATGAATATATTAATGGTCAAGCAGGAATGATGTCATTCAATACGAACTTTAATATCGGTGAAGGAATCCTTGAATTAATGGAACAATACACTAGTAGTGAATTGCAATTAAAAGATGTATGCCGCGCTATGCCAGTTGTTACAGGTGTAGATGGTAAGAAACATATTTATGGATATTCTAATAAATATGGTTTTAGAAGTATTAATAATGATGTTTCACCAACTAAAAAGAAAAAAATTATGGAAATAATGGATTGGATGCTTACTGATGAAGGTATGACTCTTCTTAATTATGGAATAGAGGGTACTCATTACAAAGTTGAAAATGGTAACAAAATCTCTTTACTTGGTAAAAATGCTTCAGGATATAATAAGTCTTTATACGATTCAGAAGTTGCGCCAGGCATATATCGAATTAAGGGTTTAGTAAGTTGGTCAACAATAATTCCAACTGATATTAAGCATTATGAAGAACAAATGCAATTAATTAATGCTTGGGATCCACAATATTTCACACCTAATCCATTGCAATATTGTTCGGTAGATCCAAGTTTTGGTACTAGACAAATACAATTAGATGATCAAATAACTTCTTGTTTCCAATATATTGTGGGAAAGCATAGCGATGCTGAAAGAGAAAATAAATGGAACGATTTTGTTACTAAGTATAATAAAGATGGTAAAAATTATATTTTAGCCATGAACGAAAGCGCTGATATAATTGGTGTAGAGCATGTATAATATGAAGAAAATTAAATGCTTTGTTGCTATTGCGTCAATTATGGGTTTTTTAACCTCGTGCAATGATAATAAAATAAATATGACCTTTGAAAACACATACACTTTTGAGTCTACTTTAGAAGAAGAGCAAGCTCTTTATCCATCATCTAAAGGCAGAATATTTTATGTTTCAACATCAGGCGTAGAAGGAAATGATGGTTTAAGTGAAGATAACCCATTACCTTCGATTGATCAGGTAAATAAATTGTCTTTATTGCCGGGAGATTCTGTTTTATTTAAAAAAGGCGATATATTTAATGGCAAATTATCATTTAAATCTTTAAATGGAGATGATGATAACCCAATTACGTTCGCTAGTTATGGTGAAGGTGAAATGCCAGTTTTAACTAATGGGAATTCAACTAGTTCGGCTGTTATTGTTTACATTCAACAATCAAACAATATTGTTATTCGTGACTTAGATATACAAGTATGTGCCGGGAATAGAAAAAAAGGTGCATCTTTAAATCAAGGAATTAATATTGTTTATCGTGACAGTGGAAATAATAAATATCGAAATATTTACATTTGCAATAACAAAGTTCATGGTGTATTGCCATTAGATGCTGACTTTAAAGAGATAGATACGAATGTAATGGGAATTGTTTTAAGCAGTCAAGAAGCAAATTATAACGTTTCTAAGCCTGAAGTAGTTTCAAATGTCATTATTGATGGGAATGAAGTTTATAATATAGGACGCACAGGGATTTATACCACAGCAAACAATTATCAAAACTCGGGTGAAAACGCACACGATGTTCATTATGATAAATTTTTAAATGTGCACATCGATCACAATTATGTTCACCATGTCGGAACTATTGGAATGTATATTAAATCAGGCTCTTATTCAACAATGAATTATAATGTTATACATGATACAGGTGTGTCTACTGATTCAACGGTCGTCGAAGGTGAAACTGGAATGATGTATATTTGTGCCGCACATTGTGAGGCCAAATTTAATCATGTGTATCGCGTTTTTGATCAAAACACGGGATATGATGCGATGGGTATTGATATTGACTGGAATACCTATGATATCGATATTGCTTATAATTATTGTCATGATTGCCAAGGATCAGGGATAGGTACTATGGCGACAAATACTAGCTATATTCGTAATAATAGAATTGAAAACAATATGGGTGAGACTAGCCATAACGGATCCATTGTTGTGTCTAATTTTATTCCACCTGTTGCGATAACTGGATTAACTGAAGAATGGTTGAGCGTAGATAATTTACATATAGAAGATAATTTAGTAATTCATGATAAGGATGATAAGTTCTTATTTAGACATAAAGCTGATAATGGTAGAAAAACATATAAAGGAAATACATTTAATAGAAATCATTGCGTGTTTAATGGTGATGATCCAGAAGAATTTCAATGGTTTGCAATCGATGAACCATGGAGTCAATTCAATGAGAATAAGTTTTATTCTTTAAATACATCAAAATTTAAATCAATGGATATGACCCCGGTTGAAGATGTTGAAAATGCTGATAAAGGAGCGGTTCCTTATACATTAACTAGAGAGCGTTCTTTCTCTGAATGGCAAAAAAGAGATATTGGAGCAACATACGAATTAATAAATAGTGAAGAACCTTCTAAAATTTATAATCCGATAGCTAAATATGAAGATGGGAAAATAAAACTATCGTGGAAATGTCAAAAAAATGATGCGTGGCATTATAATATTTATGAAATTAAAAATGAAGAGGAAGAGCTAGAATATACTAATATGATAGGTGAAAGTTTTGAAAACAACTTTGAAATTACTCCAAAATTTTCTGGCAAACATATCTATGCTATCCAAAGTGAATCTCATCAAGGTATCTTTGGAAACGTATTATTAGTAACAATTAATTTATAAGAGAAGGAGAATAGATTTATGAGAAAAAAACGCATGCTTTTATTGCTTCCATTGCTATTATCGTGTTCTTTATCTAATCCAAATAGTAGCATATCAAGTAAACAATCAGAAAAGATTATTAATTCTTCATTTAACGACATAGCTATACAAAAAGAAGATGCTGCGTTTTCTTTTGAATCTAATTTACCTAAAAATATAGATATATATCCTTTAAGTAGAGGTGGAAAAACTTATTATTTTAGTGATGATGGCGATGATAATAATACAGGTCTAAGTGAAAATGATCCGATGAAAAGTATATCTAAAGCTAATTCCTTAGATTTAAAACCAGGTGATTCTGTTTTATTTAAAAAAGGAAATGTTTTTAAAGGAAACTTATCTTTTGAAAATTTAAGTGGTGAAGATGATAATCCGATTACATTTGCAAGTTATGGACAAGAAGAACAAAAACCAATTATCACAAATGAAAATAAAAATAATGATGATAATGATGTAGTCTCTTTTCAAAAGTGTTCTAATATCGTTTTTAGAGATATCGAGGTAGATGTATTTAGTAAGGACAGATTAGAATCAGGAACAAATTGTATAAATGGAATCTGTTTTAGATACTCATATGTTAAAGAACAAAAATTTAAGAATATATATATAGTAAATAACACGGTTAAAGGTAATGGGTGTGGGTCAAATGCTATGGGAATAGTTATTCAAAGTGATGAAGAGACATATGCTAATTCACCAAGCAAAGTTTTGACTAATGGTGTTATTTCGTTTAATGAAGTAAGTAATTTGGGAAGATCTGGTATTCATTCTGGAGGATGGTTATACAAACAATCAGTAAATCAAAATGAAGGCCGAATAAATAAGTACTATGATTTACATTTTGACAATAATATTGTTCATGATGTTGGGTGTATGGGAATATATCCGATGGATGTTACCAACGCAACATGTAATTATAATGTAGTTTATAATACAGGTATGTATGATGGTAGTCAAACTATGGAAGGCGAATGTGGCATAATGACTTTGTGTGCTGAAAATGTTGATGTCATGTTCAACGAAGTATACAATTGCTATGATCAAAACACAGGTTATGACGCTATGGGAATAGATATTGATTGGAACTGTAATAATATTAATGTTCAATATAACTATTGTCATGATAATCAAGGACCAGGTGTCGGAACGATGGCAAATCAAAATAGCTTTATTCGTAATAATAGGCTTGAAAACAATAATGGAGAAACTAACCATAAGGGAAGTATATCTATAACTAATTTTACTTCAAAATATGATGCGGTTAATCCAGAATGGCATTCGGTTAAAAATTTAATGATTGATAACAACTTAATTGTTCATAATAATAATGAAAGTAATGTATTTAGATGTGTTCCAAGTAATGGAGACCTTGATTATATTGGCAATTGTTTTGTTGAAAATCGAGTTATTTATAATGGTAATTCTGTAAGTGATTTTGAATGGCATCACATCGATAAAAAGACACCATGGTATAAGTTTTCTGACAATAAGTATTATGCTTATGATAACTCTAAATTTATAATATATGATGAAACTGATTATTTTGATATGGATAATGAAGAAAATGGAGGTTCAGCAGTTCCATGTGAATCAACAGAAGACTATAAGTTTGAAGAATGGCTTGAGCGAGATTGTAATTCAACTTATGAGTTGATTGATGAAACTTTGATTGCTGCTAATCCATATGATGGAAATGTAGAATACGTTGATGGAAAACTGTTATTAACATGGAATAAAAACGAGGGAGATATTTGGCATTACAATATTTATAAAGTAAAAGAAAATGAAGAGGTGTCATATTTAAATATGATTGGTGAAGCTTTCAAAGAATCTTTTGAATATACACCTACTATAAGTGAAACCGCGTACTATATTATTCAACCTGAAAGTAATCAAGGAACATTTGGTAAAGCTTTAAAATTGAAAGTGACATTATAAGATGATTAAAACAAATACTGGATATTTTGATAAATTAAATAACGAATACGTCATTACGAATATGAAACCTATTCGCCCTTTAAAAAACTTTTTGTTTAATGAGAAAATGATAGGATCGTATGATCAATTTGGATTTGGATTATCACAAGGGCAAACACCTTCTGGATTTAGAAATTTATTAATGGATTATCGATTGATATATATTAAAGAAGGAGAATCTTATTATTGCGCGAATAGAAACTTTACAGATTTACCATTTGATATATTTGAATGTCATGTAGGGATAGGTTATCAAAAAATAGTGTCACAATATCAAGGCATTCAAGTAGAATTAAACATTGTTATTCCTCGTCAAGACTATTGTGAAATTAATCACGTGGTTGTAAAAAATACCACTGATAGAACTAGGGAAATAAAACTTGTTTATGTTAATAAACCATTTGTCAATTTGACATGGCATACAGCTTATACATATGCAGATTATAATAAAGAAAATAATGCATTAGTGTTTTCACACTTGGGCTATGATGTCGATGAAAAAAATAATATCGTTTTGATAAAGCCATCACTAAATATAGATAGCTTTGATGTTAGCGAGATAAATTTTAAAGGCATTTATAATTCTTTAAGCGATCCAAAAGCGTTAAAAAATGAACATTTATCTAATACTCCAATGACTTTTGATTATGAAAATGCTGGGTGCATGATGTTTAATCTGGTTATAGGCCCTAAAGAGAAAAAGAGTATTAATGTAGTATCTTGCTTCGGTGAAAGCTTTAATGAAGCTAATGAAGTTGCTTCTAAATATATTGACGAGAAATCATATGTTGAAGAAATGCGTCAATTAAAGCAACAAAATGATAATCAACGAGCTCATTTTGAAGTTGAAACACCTGATGAATATCTAAATATAATGATGAATACTTTCTTAAAAAGACAAATAGATTTAGGGAAAACTTGGGGACGTGTATATGGAAAAGGGTTTAGAGACGTTATGCAAGATACGGCGAGTTTTACATCTTTAGATCCTCTGAAAGCTAAAGAAAAAATTATTAATACTTTAAAATATCAATTTGAAAATGGTAATACAATACGTCAATTCGATCCCGTTTTAGATTATCCTTATCAAGATGGAGCATCTTGGATTTGCTATGCATTGCTAACATATCTTAAAGAAACAAATGATTTATCTATATTGTCTATAGATGTTAATTATTATCAATCTGACAAAAAAGAAAGTGTCTTCTTACATGCTAAGAAAGGTATAGATTATCTTTTAAATAACCTAGGAAAGCACAATTTAGTATTGTGGGGTGGAGGAGATTGGAACGATTCATTAAATAATTGCGGTATGAAAGGAATTGGGGAGTCTGTATGGCTATCTATGGCAACTATTAAAGCTACTAGAGAATTTTTATACATTACTGAGAGAACGTCGCTGCAGGTCAATAGAGAATATTATTTAAATAAAATTGATATTTTGAATGATGCGATTATGAAATATGGATTCGAAGAAGATCAATTTATCTATGGCTTTAATGACTATGGAAAAAAGATTGGATCTAAATATGAGAAGGAAGGATCAATATTCTTAAATCCGCAAACATGGGCAGTACTTGCTAATGTTGGTTCAATTAAAGAACAAAATAAGGTTATGAATAATGTTGAAGAGAAACTAAAATGTTCGTTTGGTTATATGCAATTGGCACCTTCATTTTCTAAAGGTGATGATAATATAGGACGCGCTAGTTATTTTCTTCCTGGAACATATGAGAATGGATCGGTATATAATCATGGTGTTGCTTTTAAAATTGCTGCAGATTATGCGTTGAATAGAAATGATAACGCATATGAGACGTTGAAAATGATATCACCAATATATAATCAAAATTCAGGTATGGAACCTTATGCATATGGCAATATGTATTTGGGTCCAGAATGTATTTCTAGAGTTGGTTTTTCACCAATGCCTTGGATAACTGGAACGGCAGGATGGATTTATAAAAATGTTCAGGAATTATTGTTAGGAATTATTCCTGATTATGACGGAATAATTATAAATCCTAAATTACCATCTCATTGGAATAAAGTAAAAATTAAAAGAATTTACCAAAATATAATCTTTGATATATGCATTGAGAAAACTGGAAAAGAAAGATTAATTGTTGATAATGAAATTATTAATGGAAACAAAATAAGAGCAATTAATAAAAAATACGTAAAAGTGTTATATGAGTATTAAGGAGAATTGATATGGCGGAATTAAGATTAAAAAGTGTTTATAAAGTATATGATGGCGGAGTTGAAGCTGTTAAAGATTTTAACTTATCAGTAAAAGATAAAGAGTTTATAGTATTTGTCGGACCTTCTGGATGTGGCAAGTCAACAACTTTAAGAATGATCGCTGGACTTGAAAAAATAACAGCTGGAGACATTTATATTGATGACACACGTATAAATAATATTGAACCTAGAGACCGTGATATTGCAATGGTTTTTCAAAATTATGCATTGTATCCGCATATGACAGTGTACAAAAATATGGCCTTTTCATTAAAACTTAGAAAAGTAAAAAAAGAAATGTATGATGAAAATGGTAATAAAATTTTATTTACTGATATTAAAGAAATAAAAAAAGCAACTAAAGAGTATGAATTTTATAAACGAACTCTTAGTGAAATAAACAATCATGTTGAAAAAATGAAAGCAATTGATGATCTTTCTGAAGATGAGAAAAAGCTTTTAAAACGTAATTGTGAGCAAATTAATGAGATGACAATGTTAATGAATAATGCCTATAACCGCGCGGAATATTTGAAAAAACATCTTGTGCCTAAATATAAGATGTCTCATTTAAGTAAAAAAGAAATCAATGATAAAGTAGTAGAAACAGCTAAATTGTTAGAGATAGAAGATTTGTTAGATAGAAAACCTAAAGCTTTATCTGGTGGTCAACGACAAAGAGTTGCTATTGGAAGAGCTATTGTAAGAAATCCAAAACTATTTTTGATGGATGAACCTCTTAGCAATCTTGATGCTAAGCTTCGTAATCAAATGCGTGCTGAATTAATTCTGTTAAGAAAAAGAATAAATACAACATTTATTTATGTAACACATGATCAAACAGAAGCTATGACCTTAGGAGATCGAATTGTTATTATGAAAGATGGAATTGTACAACAAATAGGCTCGCCTCAAGACTTATTTAATCATCCGGCTAATTTATTTGTTGCTGGCTTTATAGGATCACCACAGATGAATTTTATAGATGCGACATTAGATAAGAAATATTCAATACATGTTTTGAATAAGGAATTATCTTTAAAAAAAGAAATGATTAAGTCATTGAAAGAAAATAATGTTTCTCCACAAGAAGTTTCTTTAGGTGTTAGACCAGAACATATTCAGGTGTGTTCTAAAGAAGACCCTAGAGCGTTAGAGGGAATTATTAATGTTGTCGAAGTTATGGGGTCAT
Organism: uncultured Bacillota bacterium; assembly: GCA_902493275.1. Classification (GTDB taxonomy): domain Bacteria; phylum Bacillota_I; class Bacilli_A; order RFN20; family CAG-449; genus CAG-449. The sequence continues at coordinate 26,381 of CABUOQ010000006.1, forward strand.
CTTTACATGTTCATTTAGATACAAGTATTAATAAAAACATTGTTATTATTGTTCCAGTAATATCAATGGGAAAAGAAGATTTAGATAACATTGTTGCTGGAAATAAAATATATTTTAAATGGCAGCAAGGGTTAGAAAATCTATTCTCTAAAGAAACAACAGGCAATTTAATTCCTTTTGTAAATAATGATTAGTATGAATAGTAGCTTTGTTTTTGGAAAGAACTCTTTCCCTCTTAATTTTCATATTAATGAAAATAGAATTTATCTTTATGATGATGTTCCATTAGATAATTCATTAAATAAAGATCAACTATGGTTACATAACACTACAGGTGTAATTTGTGATATTCAAATTTCTGGTCGTCCAACAACAATTCATGCAGGTGATAGACATATTGGTAGTAGTGAATCACATACTTTAAAATATATAAACCACATCTTAGAGTCACGTGATAATAAAAATATTTTAATAATCATTCAGGAAAATGATGTTATTAGAGTTAAATCATATTTTGTAGAATATGTAGATGCAAAAACCATTCAATGTTATTGTGAGGTAGAAAATATTTCATCAAAAGAAATAGCCTTAGAATATGTGTCTTCTTTTTGTAAGTATGATGCGATAAGATTCGATTCATATGAGGCAACAGAGATAATTATTCCTTCTAATTCTTGGTTTATGGAATGCCAATGGAAAGCACATACTTTAGAAGAGTTAGGTATTATTGCACCTAATGCAATTAAATCATTTAAGAAGTTTTGTGTTAGTAATACCGGTGCATGGTCGAGTAAAAATTATTTACCAATGGCAATAATACATGACAAAATTGTCGATGACTATCTATTATTTCAAATTGAATCAAATGGTAGTTGGACATATGAGATAGGCGATTATTTACATAATGCGACATTACATATTTCAGGACCTTCACTTCAAGAAAATGGTTGGCTTAAAAAATTAAGACCAGGTGATGTTTTTGTAAGTGTTAAAACAAGTTTAACAAAAGCAAAATCTTTAGAAGATATATTTAAAAATATTACATTTTATCGCCGAGATATTGTTAAAGGAAATATAGATAAAGACAATCAACCAATTATTTTTAATGAATACATGCATGCTTCTTGGAATTGTCCAAGTGATAAAACCGCTAGAGAGTTAGCGCCTATTGCTAAGAAATTAGGAGCGGATTATTTTGTTATTGATTGCGGATGGCATGATGAAGAAGAAAATCCATTTTATTATATTGGAAAATGGAAAGAAAGTAAGAGAAAGTATCCAAACGGGTTAAATAATACCTTAAATTATATTAGAAGTTTGAAATTAAAAGTTGGTCTATGGCTTGAATTAGAAGTGGTAGGGTGTTTAGGAAATGCGCGTGAAATATATGATGACGATTGCTTTTTCAAAAGAGATGATAAAGTATTACAAATATCTAATCGTTATCAATTAGATCTTAGAAATGATAAGGTATTTAATCATTTAAAAGGTGTCATTGATGAGATCATGGAAAAATATAATATTGACTACTTCAAATTTGATTATAACATAGAACCAGGTGTTGGTTCGTCGTTTAATTCTGATTCATATGGTGATGCATTATTGCAGCATAATAGAAGGTATCATGATTTTATTGATTACATTAAAAATAAATATCCTAATGTTATTATCGAAAGCTGCGCCAGTGGAGGTAATCGCTTAGATTATCTAACATTAGATAATGTTAATCTTTGTTCAACATCAGACCAAGATAATTACGCTATTTATCCTTATATAGTTGCTAATATTTTAAGCGCGGTGTTACCTGAACAAGCTGGGGTATGGTCATATCCAGTAAGTAATGCAATGCCATTAGATACTATAGATGATGAATGTATAATTATGAATATGGTTAATTCTTTTGTTGGGAGAGTCCATTTAGCTAGTAAATTATATCTTTTAGATGAAGGTAAACAAGACCTTATAAAAACAGCGTTAATACTTTATAAAGAGTATAATTGGCTAAGAAAAGAATCATACCCATATTTTCCTTTAGGATTAGCTAAATATCGAGATAAGGATTTAGCATTTGGATTTAGAAATGATAAAAAGGCGATTCTTTGTGTTTATAAAATGAAAGGATTAGATGAAATAATAATTCCTTTAAAAGGAGCTACGTCGGTAAAATACATTTATCCAAATAAAGATATTCAGTACGTTTTTAATAAAGGAGTATTGACAATAAATCCTCAAAAAGAATTAATCGCGAGAATTTTTGAAATTACATTTTAGCATTTATTAAAAAAATACAAATAGAGATAAAAAAAATTAATTTTAATTTATATTTTATAATTCATAATTTAATTATGAAGAAGTTTATTTATTATTTAAATTTATTTGTTTTATTGATTTCATGTTCTAGCAATCAATCGTTAAGTAGTGAATGTTCACATGAGATTGTTATTGATAAAGAAATTGCTGCAACATGTTTTGAAGACGGTTTGACACAAGGCAGTCATTGTAAAAAGTGTCAAGAGATAATTATTCCTCAAGAAGTCATTCCTAGAGGACATCATTTTAATCTAGAAAAAATTTGCATAACTAGTGATCATGGTATAGAAAAAGAGGCACGCTTTTATTGTCACGATTGTCAAAATGTCGAGTTTAGAACATTGAAATGTACAGACATTAATATGCCTATTTTAGATATTGAAGGTTCTTTGAAAGATGTATCTAAAGAAAATAAAGTAAAAGTCAGGGTAAAGTATGAGAATCAATATGGTCTAAGTTTTGATTCTTTTTGTACTTTTAAAGTTCAAGGATCTTCATCTGCAGGATATCCAAAGAAAAATTATAACATTCAATTTTTAGATGAAGAAGGAAATAAAAAGAAAGTATTAATAAATGAGGATTGGGGGAAGCAAAGTAAATATTGCTTAAAAGCGAACTGGATAGATTTTTCTCAATCAAGAAATGTTGTTTCCGCTAAAATCTATGGACAGATTGTTCATTCACGAGATATTAAAGATGATTTTTCAAGTTTGGTTAATGGTGGCGCTATTGATGGCTTTCCGATTTTAATTTATAATGATGGAACTTTTTTGGGACTATACACTTTAAATATCCCTAAAGATAAATGGCTTTTTAACATGTCTCGCGAAGATATTAGACAAGGTATTCTTATGGCGGATGATTGGACCGATTCTGTATTTTTAAAAGAAAATGTTAAGTATGACTTTTCTAATGGTTGGGATAATGAGTACTGCTCTACAGAAAACAGTATAGGTAGTAAGTGGATGGTTGATTCATTTAATGATTTGATTACTTTTATTAACACCTCTACGGATGAAGAGTTTAAAAAAGGTATTAATCAATACGTGAATGTTCCTAGATCGATTGATTCTTTAATTTATACTTACTTTATTTTAGGCGGAGATAACCTTAGTAAAAATATACTTTGGGTAACATATGATGGTATCAAATGGACACCTAGTATGTATGATTTAGATTCAACTTGGGGATTACAATATGATGGATTAAATTATAATAAATATGATGACATTACAATAGATAAATGCGATTTTTATTGGAACAGAAATATACTTTGGGAAAGACTATATCATCTCTTTAAAGATCAAGTAAAGACTAGATATTTTGATTTAAGAAAACAAATTTTAACATATGAAAATATTAATGAATCATTTTCATCATTTATAAAATCTATACCGGATATAGTTTATGAAACAGATTCTTTAAGGTGGGAAGATATTCCTTCAAAAGAAACAAACAATTTAAAACAAATTCAAGAGTTTTGCAATTATAGGTTAACTTTATTCGATAAAATAATGGAGGAAATATGAAGTCATTAAGATTATTAAGAGATACAAATAATAAGAAAATTCACGCACATGGTGGAGGAATAATTAAATTTAAAGAATATTACTATTGGTATGGAGAAGATAGAAGAAAAAATAATTATGTATCAATTTATAGAAGTAAAGATTTAAAAAATTGGGAATTTAGAAATCATATTTTAAAGGTTGATTCAATTCAAAAAAGTATTAGCTCATATAATTTAGGATTATGTAACAAAGACGGACAAAAAGTTAATATTGAAAGACCTAAAATTATTTATAACAAAAAAATAAACAAATTTATTTTATGGGCTCATTATGAAAACGGAAAAGACTATAATGTAGCGTCAGTTTGCATAGCAACATGTTCTAGTATTGATGGCGATTACGAGTTTAATGGATATTTTAGACCTTTAGGATATATGTCTAGAGACTTAACTATTTTTACGGATGAAGATAAAAATTATTTAATATCAGCCTCAAATGATAATGCGGATCTCCATATTTATGAAATAAGTGAAGATGGACTTAAAATTGAAAAATTAATAAGTCAACAATTCGTTGGTGAATTTAGAGAAGCTCCAGCGATGTTTAAAAAAGATGGTATTTATTATCTTTTAACTTCTTATTGTACAGGGTGGATACCTAATCAATGCAAATATGCATATAGTGACAATTTAAATAAACCATTTTCAAAATTAAAAAATATTGGCAATAAAAATACTTCACATTCGCAACCAATGTTTATTATTAATGTAAAAAATAATATAATCTATATAGGTGATAGATGGGGTGGGTTATCATGGAAGAATGTTGATGAATTTGATTACATGCAATCTACATATACATATACTCACATTATTGAAGAAAATCATCATTTAAGATTTAAGGATTAAATATGGAAATAAAAACAATTAAAACATCAACAGAGGTATGTCCTAGAGGTAAAAAAATAAGCATTAGTTTACTAGATGCTGTTTTATGCTTTTTTTTCTCGCTTTTATTGTTTATAGGAGCTTTTGAAATATACTCTTCAACAAGCTATTATAAGAATTGTGATGCACAAATTAATTCATATGTTCAATCCATTTCTTCTTTAGTGTCTGATAGTCGTTTGAGTTATGTTTATGTAGATAAAAATAATAGTACATTAATGAAAAATCCGGATGAAATATCATATGAATTCACTTTAAATCTAATCTATCAAAAAGCAATCCTTATTGATAATGACAAGTATGTAAATATGGATAAATTTAGTAATCTAGAAGATGATAAAGATTATGACATATTGAGTTTTTATTACGGAGATTATTATCATAATAATTCAGATAAATATAGTAATTACAATTCTGAAAAAAACCTTAGTTATTTTCAAAATAAATTTTTAAATAGCATTAATAATAAAGAATATAATTATCTTGTGTTAGAAGATAATAAATTTAGTCTAACTAATAAATATGTAGAAGATTATTTAAAACACTTAGATGGAAATAAACAAGCTTCAATTTCATTTTTTTCATCTATAAATGAAGCGTATAATGAAATATTAAATGACACAATTGAAGATTATATGATCAATTTTGTGCCATATGCTAGTTTAGAAAAACAATATAGTCAAATTATTGATAAACAAAATCAAGAATTATTATCATTGCTTTTATTCACTTTTTTCTTAGCAGTAATGATTCTTTATTTTGTTATTCCACTTATATTTAAAGATGGTAGAACAATCTTTATGAAAGTTTTTAAAACTAGTTTAATAAGCACGTCATTAACACCAGTTAAATGGTATCAGATATTAATTAAGGCTATTACTTTATTATTTTTATATCTTTTTATGCCATGTTTTAGTTCAATCATGGTCTTAGGATATGTTGAAGGTATTAGTGTTTTGATGACAGATTTCCTTAATATATTTAATTTATTTGCTTTAGCATTATTGATGGTTTTATTTATGATTTGTTCGATATTCTTTACTTTTTATAAAAAAGATAGCAAGCAAACTTTTTCGGAGTTATTTTCTTTTACAAAAACATATGAAAATAACACGATTGAATTATTAAAAATAGGTGATAAAACATTTGAAATAAAAAAATAAATTTTGGCATTGCAATTAATTTTATAATGCTTAAATTATTTTTTTCTGTTTATGAAAAAGACAGACTTTATATTTGACTTATACTTTGCTTTAGCGTATTCTTTCCTTAAGGGTACATAATAATTTTTTATATATAATAAATGAGAATATTTTTAATAATGTTAATTTTTATTTAATTGTATATAATGAAAAAATCGTAATTTCAGAGGGGTTTATTAAATGATAAAAATTACGGATTTAAATTTCAAATATGAAGGCTCTAATTCGTATGTCTTTAAAAATTTAAATATCAAATTTCCTAATACAGGTATGTTTTTAATAACTGGTGAATCTGGGTGTGGAAAAACAACTTTATTTAATTTATTAAACGGAGACTTAATTTCAGAAGAAGGTAGTATTTCTTTATTAGGTCAAAAATATGAATCTTATGGAAAAGATAAATTAAAAGAATTTATACATAGTAATATAACATACATGTTACAAGAAACTAGTTTGGTTGAGAATTTTACGGTTTTTAAAAATCTCCAATTATTAAAAAAATCTGATGATGAAGTTAATAAAATAATAAAAGATCTAAATTTATCTAATTTAAAAAACAGAAAATGTGCTAAATTGTCTTCTGGTCAAAGACAGAGAGTGGCCTTTGCTTGCTCGATATTAAATTGCAAACAGGTGTTATTATTAGATGAAGCAACAGCTAATCTTGATGAAGAAAATAAAGATCTATTTTTTAATTATTTAAAGAAGATATCGGATAAAGTATTAGTGTTATGTATTTCTCATGAGATACAGTTATATAAAAAATATGTTGATGGAATTGTAGATTTAAATCATAAAGAAAGGGTATATGATTTTAGCATTTCTCAAAACGAAGAATTAACACCTTTAAAACATAATCCTAAAAAGAAAATTCTTTTTTGGAAAAACGTTTTTTCGTTTTCTAAAAATATTTTATTGCGTAGCTTTTTATTTTTATTAACCATGACAATTTTCACTATTTCATGTATAGGTATTTATAAGGGAAATGATCGTGTCTATGAAAATGTGGTGATTTCTAATGAATATATTAATGATGATAATCAACTAGCAGTAGATTTATCGATGAAAGATACAAAGAATGTATTAAAGCGTGGCGAAACATATGAAAAGAAAATATATATGAATAAATATATAGATTTCAATGAGATGTTTGATTATCCTAATGATCTTCCATTTTATGATTTAACGATTGATAATAAAAAAGATATTAATGATATCTATGGTAGAAATAAAACTGCCATCAATGAGATAACTATTGGTATTAATACTGAAATAATATCGGGTTATACAAGCATAAGGGATTTTGAATATTTAATAGATACTAAGGTGACATTTATTCCTACTAAGGATGAATTTGTGATTACAGGTATATATGAATCAAAAGTGGATACGATAAATATAGATTATGAAGAGTTAAATTTAAAATGTTATAATATTGATACTAATAAATTAAAAAGAAATATTTTAAAAGAGTTCGATTCTATTAAAGTTATTAAAATTCCTGAAGCAGATATTATTAGCAGTTTTAAGTTTGATTATTTATATTGTAAAAGCGAAGATAAAGAAATTGATGTTTCTAATGCGAGTTTTAAGATAGATTCCAATGTAGAGGGAAATATTTGCTATATAGATGGCGAGTATTTAAAAAATGTAATTTATGAATCAAATCTAAAAACCATCGTTACATATAGTTCTGAATATTTGATGAATTTAGATATTCGTTCATCAAAAATAGCTGCGACTAATAACAGTTCAATTTGGTATCCTTTATACAGTACTCAATTTAAAAATTTTGTATCTTTTATTGAATTTATATGCATTGGATTTATGATTTGCCTCGTTTGTGAATTGTTTTATTTCTTTTTTGAAAATGGAATGCGCAAAGATTTGAAGTTGATGAAAAGCTATGATTATACAGATAGATCAATTAAAGTGTTTAAAGGCAAATATCATATCATATGTTATGCGATATCATTCATCCTATTATTTTTGGTGGCTAGTATTTTACATTTAATTAATAAAATTAAATATCCGGGTAGCGCTTTGGCTTTAACCCCATACTTAAATATAGTGGGTTATTTATTTATTTCATTAGTCGTTGTTGTTTGTTTAAATACACTCATCTCTTTTATCAAAAGGAGAATAAATTATGATTCAAATAATTAATGTAAACAAAAAAATAAAGAATCAAGATTTATTCTCTGATTTAAATTTAATTATTCCAGAAAAAAGAATAACGGCTTTCATTGGACAATCGGGAAGCGGAAAGACTACATTGCTTGATATTATTTTTAATCAAACAAAATATCAGGGTAAAGTTGTAATTGATAATGAAATATATCATTCAAATACATTGTCAGTTGCTAATAAAGTTTCTTATCAAAGTAATTATGATGTACTTTTTGAGAATGAAACAGTAGATAGAAATTTAAAATTTGCTTGCCCTAACTTATCAGAAAGTAAAATTATCTATTTTTTAAAACGCTATAATTTAATTAATAGTCGATATAAAAAAATAAAAGAACTATCTGGTGGCCAAAAACAAACTGTAAAAATATTGCAATGTATATTATCTGATAGCGATTATATGCTTTTTGATGAACCAACAGCTTCATTAGATACTAAATTAATTAAAGTTTTTAATGAAGATATATTGTCTTTAAGAAATAATAAAGGAATTATTATTGCAACCCACGATGAAAATATAATTAATCTTGCTGATAAAGTGGTAGATTTAGAAGATCTTCAAGAAGATAAAATTGAAGAAACATCATTTGAAGTTGCTAAACCTAGAAAGGATTATCAAAAACGAAGTATTAATTACAATTTTACAAGATTAGTGACCAATTTATTTTCTGTTTTTATGACTATAATTTTTACACTTGTATTCTTTATAAGCCTTTCTAACTCGATGACATTTAGTGAGAATGTTAAGATTGGAGAAGATGAAATAGTATTTCAAAATATTTATTCTAATGATTATTATCTTACACCTAACGAGGCATATAAATTATTTAATGAATGTGATGCCATTGATGAATTTGCTAATACGATAGATTGTACGGATACCGTTAAATTCTTAGATTCAAATATCACGTGTAATTATTTGCCGATAGATGGATATTCACAAGAGAATAATTTAAAAAAAATACCTTTAAAAACGACGAGTAAAATTCAACAAGGAAAAAACGGAAAAACTATTAAAAATGATGTTCAAATTATTATTTCACAAAAGATATATGATGCGATTTGTGAGATAGCAAAAAAAATGAATATAAAAAATATTAGTTTGGATAATCTTGTATTTAATGAATATTTTCATGCGGTTGATGTTTTTGATGATGAAGATTATAAAATTTCATTTTCTAGAAATTACTATTATTATTCTTTGACACAATCATTTAATAATAACGATTGTTTTTATGATTTTGAATTTATTAATGATTATCCTCAAAATGTTGTTAAAAATTATGACATGTATATAAGTGAAGATATTATAAAAATTTTTCAATCGGTCATTAATAGTTTCGATTATGAAAATAAAACTTTTAAGATAATTGATGAAACCAATAAGATATATGTCCCTGATTTAGAGTTTTATCAATTAATTAAAAAAAATAAAATACATGGTAGCGAAACAATTGAATTGCCATATGAAAACCAAGTTATAGTTGAAGGTGATAAACCACAACAAGAAAAAGTTTTATGGCCATCTTATTGTAAAGAGAATAACAATTTTTCTATGGAACCAAGCTTAATAAGTGGATATTATGAGGATGAATTTTCTTATCGCAGATATATATATAAATTGATAGACAAAACGGACTTTTATCAAAAAATTAAACCATTTAATTCGATACGTGTTAATGATTTAGAAAAAGCTAAACAATATCTCGATGATAATAATTTTAATTATTTAACTTTTGAAAATAACGTTGATAGACTTAATGAAATGAGCCATAAATTTGTTACAAGTGGTGTAATTTATATTTTTGGATCGGTATTAGTGGATTTAGTATTTATAATCATAGTCGAAATGCTCCATGAACCAAAAATAAAGAGAGAACTATTTTTTGGTCAAGATCAAAGTGTGTTAGCGACAAATGAGTTTAAAGCGCATATATCATCACTTCTTGTTACCTCAATATCGATAGATGGTTTATTGTTTGGTATATTATTAATATATTCTTTAATAAATAAATTAACTTTAAATTATGCAATTTGGGTTGCGACATATATGATTATGAGAATTATAATAGAGATAATCGTTTATTTGATTCAAAAAATGATTGTTGCTAAGAAAAAATATAGGTTTGGAAGATGATAGAATTAAAAAACGTTTGTTTTAAATACCCAAATAATGAGGATTTTATTTTACAAGATGTCAATCTTAATTTTAATTCTCATGGTTTCTATTTAATTTCAGGAGCGGTTGGCTCAGGTAAATCAACTTTATTAAAGCTAATTTTAGGACAAATAAGACCTCAAAAAGGTGATATTTTAATTGATGATATATCATATAATAAAATTGATGCCCTGAAGCTTATTGAGCATAAAATTGCTTATATAGCTCAAGAGACAACTTTGTTTGATGATTTAACTTGTCTAAATAATCTTTTAATTATAGAGGAAGATTTGAAAAAAATAGATGATGTTTTAATTAAAGTAAATTTAATAAATAAGAAGAAAACTAAAGTAAAAAAATTATCACAAGGTGAAAGACAAAGACTATGTATTGCAAGGGCATTACTTTTAAATAAAGAAATTATTTTGTGCGATGAAATTACTTCAGCATTAGATAAAAAAAATCGTAATAACATTTTAAGTTTATTAAAAGAACTATCAAAATGTAAACTTGTTTTAGCAATATCACATCAAACTAAGATATATCTACCTTTTTGTGATGTACATTTGGTTTTGCAAAATGGAAATTTTACAAATGAAATATTAAACGAAATTAAAGATATAAAATCATCAAACAATATAAAAGATATTAGGATTCAGGAGGATAAGTTAGTTTTACCATATGCCCCTAAGTTAATTCTTAAGGGTGCATCTTTTGGATTATTGATTTTAGTGGCGTACATATTAATAGTATTTATATGGTTTTATTGGGGACAAAATTCCTCAACGACGTATCTTGCAGATGAATATGCATATAATCAGGTGGTTTTTAATGGAAGCAAAAGCGCTTTAAGCCAAGAGGCTTTAAATGCAACGTATATAGATAATATATATTATTTTGAAGAAAGAACTTTTAAAAATAACAATTCTGATATTTTTTATTTTAATGAGGAAATTGAAGCAAAATTAGTCGGTCAGTCAATTAGAATTAATCCAATAAAAGAATCAAAAATTATTTATGGTAGAAATCGTGAGAAAAAAAATGAAGTAACAATAGGTATTCCTAAATGGTTCGAAAAAAAACTATGGGGATCTTTTATTGACACCTATGTTGTTTTAAATGAAGAAAAATTTTATATTACAGGTGTCTATCAATCTTCAAGAAGTTCGTTGGAATTAAACATTGAAATAAATGATGATTTACAAGTTTATTTTTCTTCTTATAATAATTCTAATTTTTATAATGAATTTATTGATGAAGTAGCTATTCGACTTCAAGATATCCATGAAGATATGATACTTCCTTATAGAATGAGTAAACTTTATTTTAAAATCGGTAATCAATTAAAATGTATATCATTAGCAAATATGCAAATACGCGTTGATAATAATAGACCCTTTACAGATATAATTATAAAAAAAGATACCTATAAAGAAATAATTCAAGAAAATATTAATTATAGTACTGCATTTTATAATCAAATCGATGATTTAAAAACAGATTTACAAAATTCCAATAAATTAATTTATCCGTATTTATTTATGGAATCAACAAGCAAAGGCTTTGATTCTGCATTTACCAAAACCAATATGACATTATTAGTTATCTTTGGCGTAGATATTATTATAGGTGTACTATATTTTGTCTTTGTTTTTAAAGATAAAAAGTTTTATCGTCAGCTTAAAGAATTAAAAGATGTTCTAAATAAAAATATTAAGAATGTAAACGTAAAGAGAAATATTATTATTGAAATGAGTATGTTAATTATTTTTCTGATTGGTGTTTTAATTACTCAAATTAAATTGTTATTGCCTTTTACAGATGTGATTTTGTTTTCAATTATTTGTTTATTAAATTATGCTATAATAAAGAGTATATATTCAAATTTATATTGGAGAAAAATTTATGATAATAGGATCTAGCATAGAAAAAAAATATAAAGATAATATTGTTTTTAACGATTTTTCTTTTTCAATACCAGATACAGGTATAACTATTATAAAGGGTAAAGTTGGTTCAGGAAAAACAACTTTGTTAAATATTATTTGTAATAGAATTAAATATGACGGATGTATAACGATTGATGATAAAGAATACGTTAATAACTTATCATCTATAAATAAATTATTCTTCTTAACGTATAATGATTTTTTTGATGAATTAACAGTTGAAGAAAACGTTAATTTTTATTTAAATGATGAGGAGATTTATACGGCTTATGAAATTTTAAATCAAGTTGGTTTGGTTAGTGTAAAGTTTGATACTATTAAATATTTATCTAAAGGTCAAAAAAATCTAATATGTTTTGCTATTTCTATTGCTCGTAAAGCGAAATATATATTCTTTGATGAAATTAATGCTGGTATAGATGAAAATCATAAAGCAATTATTATTGAAATTATAAAGCAAAAAGCAAAAGAAAAGGCGATAATAATCGCCACTCATGATGATAGCTTTTTTGCTATTGCGGATACAATTATTGAAATAGAAGGTGAAAATGATCAAGAGATTTTTAATCAGCCGACGAAGATAGAATACTTTCAAGGAAAAGAAATTGAAAATAATATATATAAGAAGAATAAAATATCAGTGATAATTGTAATTATCAATTTTATGTTCATCTTTTTAGGCTTTTTAATAAATAACATTGGTTTTTATTCTTCATCTAACAACAATTGTCTAGATGGTGAAATATATATTGTTGATTATAGCAATCCATCATTAGATAAGTACACAAATTATAGCGATAATATTCTATGTGAAAACAAACAATATATGTTGACATTTAAAATTTTTAATAAATTTGATTGCTTTATAGAAGAAGATGTTTTTATTCGTAATAAGATTAAAGGTTATGAAAATAAATTACTTGATGATGAAATTGCAATATCATCTAATCTATATAAATTAATAATAGAAAAAACTAGAAATTCTTCGTTAAAATATGAAGACATATATTTTAAAAATAGAAAATTATGTGATGTGTTTGAAAATGAGAAAAATATTATTTGTTTCTCAAATAAAGGTTACTGGAAGTATTTTGGCACAAGAGATTTAGAGATAAATATTTCTGTAATGCAAAATAACGAATATCAAAACTATGATTATTGTTATACTGGCGATGTTTTATTTTTGCATTTGACAAATTATTTTCCGAATAACAAAGGACTTCTTATTCCTGGAGAAAGAAAGTTAATAGTAAATCCTAAAATTGACATGCAAAGTTTAATAAAAAATATGTATGAAAAATATGAATTAGATTTTTTTCCTTTAAATGGAGATAAAGTTGAATTAGTATCAGGAACATATCCAAAAGAAAATAATGAAATTTTATTGCCATCCTTTTTAAGCTCTATGTATATGATTAATTCTAATATAGATGGGTATAGTGTATCTGGTTTTTATGAAAGTGATATTAAATATGACGATGGAATCATTGATGCCTATGTTAAACCTCAAATATTCTATAAAAATGAAAAAGCAAATGACATAATAATTTCTAGTGAAAATGATAAAGATTATCAACAAATTAAAAATCAACTAATTAAGAATGGTGTTTCTTTTGAAGTAAATGAAGATTATTTTGAATTATATATTACTCTTAACGAGAATAAAAATAAGTTTTTAATGAGTTTTATGTTAGAGATTGCAAATATTGTTTGTTGCTATTTTATATATACTAAAAAATTAAAGAAATATTTCCGTTTATGCGTTAATCAAGGAATGGATCTTAATAAATTAAATAAAAGAGAATTAAATAGATATATAAAACTTGTAATGACAACATATGGATTGGCATTTGTTATAGAAAATATAGTTATGATATTATTTAGTATAGCCCAATTAGAAGATTTAAATTATTTCATCTTTAATAACTTAATTTGGTTACTCATAATAATTACTAGCATATCAGGTTATTTCTTACTGAAACTAATTTTTAGCAAATATTTTAAATATAATAGAATAGATAATAAAGATAGCTTATAGTGACAATTAACACTTTAATTCGACATGTTTATTGTTTTCGATAAGTAATATTTGTTATACTTAGGACATAAATATTGCTGTTTGCGGAGAAACAAAAAATGGAAGATGAGCTATTAGAACCTCTAAAGGGATATAATTCACTTTATAAAGATAAACATTTAAAAAATATTGAAGATTTTTTTGATGAATTAACTAGAAAAGGTAATGTCAATGTCGAAGCTAATAAAAATACAGTTAAAGATTATAAAGCGCGATTGTTAGAGATAGAGAGTTTAAATAAAAAAATAAGAAAATTAAAAACAATAAAAGTTTTGCTAATAGTTTTAATTTGTATTGCATTTATCGCAGTTGCGATATGCATGTATAATTATTTTTCTTTTAAAAACATGCCTATCTGGGTACTGATATTAATCGTTATTTTAGCGGTTGGAATAATAACTGGATCTTTTTTATTGATTCAGAAAAACATTGTTAAAGATATAGAAATAAATAAAGAAAAAATCAAAAAGCCTCAAGAAGAAGCAAAAAAATTGTTAAGCGAAGCTTGGGCACAGATGTCGGGGCTAAATTCTTTATATGATTGGGGTATGGCTGCAAAATTAGTTGAAAAAACCGTTCCTTTAATTCAAATGGATGAACATTTAGATGCTAAGAGATTTGCATATTTACATGAAAAATATGGTCTAGCAGAAAATGATGAAAATATATCAACATATTTTGTTCAATCGGGAACGATTTTAGGTAACCCATTTCTTTTGTGCAAGGATTATATTCAAACATGGATTAATAAAACTTATACAGGAACAAGAATTATTACTTGGACAGAAACAAGAGTAAATAGTGAAGGCAAAACTGAAACGGTTCATAGAAGCCAAACTCTTGTTGCTACAGTTGTTAGACCTGCACCATCATATAATTATAAAACATATTTGGTATATGGTAATGAAGCCGCGCCTGATTTGACTTTTTCAAGAAAACCAACGATTAAACCTGATGATAGTGAAAAAGATTTAGATAAAAAAGTAAATGCTGGAAGAAAAAAGCTTGATAAATTAGCACGTAAAGCGGTTAGTAAGGGAACAAATTACACTCGATTAGGAAATGATGAATTTGAAGTTTTGTTTGGCGGAACTAATCGTGATAATGAAGTGCAATTTAGACTTTTATTTACACCTTTGGCTCAAAATAACTTATTAGAATTAATGAAAAATCCTGATCCTTTTGGAGATGATTTTGCTTTAAGAAAATATCATAAATTGAATTTTGTTGAAACTTATCATTCACAACGTGCTGATTATTATGGTAATCCGGCTCAGTTTGTAGATTATGATTATGAATCTGCAAGAACAAAATTTATAAATTATAATGTTACATATTTTAAAAACCTATATTTCGAATTAGCACCACTTATGTGTATTCCATTATATCAACAATATAAATCTAAAGAATTTATATACAATGAAAATGTCGAATCTAATATTTCTGGATTTGAACATGAAGTTTTAGCAAATTCATTTAATATTGATTTATTAAAACCTGCTTATGCATTTACACCTTCAATTTTAAAAACTAGTTTTGAGAAAAAACAAGGAGAAGTTGATACTATTAAAGTAACTGCACACTCATTTATAGCTCAAAGAAGAGTTAGTTTTATTCCTAGATTAGGTGGTGATGGCATGATTCACCAAGTACCTGTCTATTGGCTTGAATATATTCCAGTAGAAAAAACTACTTCTATGGCTGTCATGTCAAAAAATAGTTCACGTAGTGAATTTAATAACCGAAGGAATTCAAAAGATTTTAATGAAACTATGGAAAATATTGTTTCTAAAAATGCATATCTTTATGAAAGAGGTTTATTTGCTTTTCTATTAGATAAAGAATTAAGCGAAAATGATATCACAAATATAAATAAAGCTTATTCTATGAGCGAAAGTAAAAATAGTGAAGATATCGTAAATATTGTTCAAAAAGAGATAGAATCGTTTAATAATCATGAAAAAGAAAATCTTTCTGATGAAAAAGCTATGGAAGATATGCTAACTAATGATAAAATAGAAGCAAAGGAAGTTGAAATCAAAGAAGAAGAGATAATATTAGAGAATGAATCTCAAGAAGACGATGATGACGACGATGAAGAATAACAGTAAATTGCATGAAAAGGAGAGATGAAAATGGCAAATGTACTAGATGAAGAAACTGGACCAGTAAGAGAAGAAGGAAGAGATGTAAATGTTATCGCAAAGCAAATACCAGTAAAAGTAGGTGTTGGTTCTACTATTTTTGAAATTATGTTATGGGTATTGTTCATTGTTCCAGGAGTTATCTTTTTGATAAAGAAAATTAAAGCGAGAACATATTTTAGACAATTAGAGCAAAAAATCCAACACGATGCTTCTCAGATTGATAACTACTTGGAACAACGTGTTGTAATTTTATCTAATGCGGCTAAGTTAGTTGATAAAGCTGTAACTCTTGATAAAGAAACATTTACCGCGATTGCTGAAGCTCGTTCTGGTAAGAGTGGAACAAATAAAGATGGCGCAGAATTATCTCAAGAAGCCGCTAAAGTAGATGGCATTGAAACAAAATTAAATTTAGCTTTTGAAAATTATCCAGAATTAAAAGCTCATCAAGAAATTGCGGATGCGATGCAACAAAATTCTTATTTACAAAAAGAAATTACTGCAGCACGTGAACAATATAATGACACCATTAATACTTGGAATAGAGAGATACAAATTTGGCCAACAAAAATGATTGTTGCTGCTAAAGAAGGTTATACAACAAGAATTCCTTTTGCAACTACAAAAGCAATCAAAGAACAAGCTAGAGGCGTTTTCTTTTAAGCACTTATAATAAACAATTTGTAAGATAATTTAAATATAGCTCAATATGGGCTATATTTTTTACATTAAATAAAGCAGTATTTATTGCTAAAAAAGAAAATGTATATAAAAATATTATTAGATATCATGTTTTTAATAAATATAAACAATGATATGTGGAGTTAATATGAGAAAATATATTTTTGAAAAAGATTTAAAAGTAAATTTATCCAAGCGTGTTTGGGCTTGGCTTTGTGATTTTATTTTATTAGTTATACTTGGATGTATTTTTTCTTCTTTAACAATCTCTATAAACAAAAATCTAGAGTGCTATAAAACAGCTACAGCGACTGTGAATTCACAAATTGAGTTGATGAATAACATGATTTTCGATGCCGGATTATCTTCGAAAGATGAGGAAGGAAACATATTAAGTCAGGATGATATGTTTAGAAAATATGCCATAGGACATATTTTATTGTCCTATGATAATAACAAAGAATTTTTTGAAGAAAACGGCTATACTAATCTTCATCAAAACGAAAAAATAAAAGGGAAATATGAATCAATTTCTCCGCAAAAAGATTGTTTGTCTTATTTATATATCTTTTATTTTCCATCACTAGAAGGTAATTATAATCAACCTTCGTATGGAGGTCTAACAGGTAATGAATATTTTAAATTTGTATTAAATAGTGTAAATAAAGATTTATCAATGTTTGATATGGACAAGGAATATCCAATATTAAAACCAATAGCATCAGTTAATTTATATTCGTTTATTGTTGAAGAAAATAAAGATAATAATATTGGAATTACATATAAAAATACTTTAGCGGATATTTTTGTGAAAACATATGAACATAATGTTTCTCTTTTTCAAAAATTAACTTTTTTTGAAAAAGAATATAATATATATTCAGAAAATTATCATAGCTTAGTTGTTCAGGTCAACGTTGATCATGTAATTTCTTATTCGTTTGCCTTTCTTATTGTTTATATTTTAATCCCTCTTATTTTGCGTAATGATATCACTATCGGAAGAAAATTAAATAAATTTGTTGTCGGTAGTAATGATGAAAAACAGATAAAATGGTATCAGTTTATAATTAGAAAAATTGGAGATTATTTTTTTAATTTCTCAGCAATCTTTTTAATAGCGTTTTTTATGACTGGTACTAATTCATTAATGATGCCACTGATTTTAAGTGGAAATAACTTTAATATTAATCAATATTTATTTATTTCAATTTTTACTTTTTTAGGAATTGTTAATGCTTTAGTGCTTTATCTAAAAAAAGCAGATGCCTCCTTAATAGACATAATAAGTGGTACTTCGACCTATCTTGAGCACAGAGAATAATCTCTAATCCCAATAGAATTTTAAAACAATTTCTTGATTATAATCACCGAATGATTTTCCAAATAGTGACATACCTCCACAATAATAAGCATCATCCTTTACTCCGAATTCAAAAGATATGAATCTTTCTTTTTTAATGTCTATATCATCAATAGTTATGTCACTTATCTTGATATCGTTAACAAAAGTACCATTTTTTCTTATTTCCCAATTTGTTAAAACTCCAAATTGAGTTAAAGCATCTGGCCACCATTTAGGGTTATTAATTCCTCTACGACCACCATAGTCACCTAAGCTAGTCCAAGTGCCAATTTCTACACCACAAAAAATAACGGTTATATCGCTTTTCCAATCGTTACGATAAAACGGAGCTTCAGAGCATACTTCAAAAGAAAGAGAAATCTTACTTAATTTAGATGGTAAAGACTTATTAGGAACACGATATTTAAGAAATCCTTTATTAAACCAAATATATCCAGCTTTAAATCTTTCGTCAGAAAAAAATACATCAGTGTCATTATCAATACCAATAGTATGTTCATTTGTAGCTATTCCACATCCGGTTCCATAAGGAATGTTATAATCATAATAGTTTCCAATTGGTATTTGTAAAACTAATTTATTATTAACATTCATATTCTCTCTAAAAATATTTAAAGACACCTTATCACAGTTTCGACTACATAATTTCGATTTTCCTTGTTTTGTATAAGTTTCCTTTATACTTATTAAATCACAACTAGCAAGGATGTTAATGTGAAGTAATGTTGAAGAAAGAGGAATTTTTAAATATTCTGAAATTTCTTTAACACTCATCGATGCAGTGTTTAGCAACTCTAAAATTTCTAAACGTTGAATAGATGATAAAGCGTGGGCGATTTCTGCCATTTTATAGTTATTTTGACCTAAAGTGTAGTTAATATTTTTAAGCATTTTAACTCTCCTATATAACTAGTGTTACATATTTTTTGTAGTAGTTCAATTCGTTTAAAACAAAATAATGAAGAAGAATTAAGGTTTGTCTTCTATATATATATAATGTTAACAAGGAGTAAAATTATGAGAAACGAATATCCTAATCCTCAATTTAGAAGAAAAGATTATCAAATATTAAATGGTGAATGGAATTTTGATTTTGATGATGATGACATTCTGTTTAAAAATGATGTGCCATGTTTTGATTCATTAACAAAAAAAATAAATGTTCCATTTACATATCAATCAAAAGCAAGTGGAATTAATGATTTGTCATATCATCCAATAATGGTTTATGAAAAGCATTTTTCATTAGATAAGAACTTAATAGGTAAAAATGTTTTATTAAAATTTAATGCTGTCGATTTTGAAGCACATGTATATCTAAATGGTTTTTATTTAGGAAAACATATAGGCGGATATACTCATTTTGAGTTTGATGTATCTAAAGTTATTAAAGACGAAAATAATCATTTAATAGTTAAAGTTATTGATAAATTTGATCCAGCTCAACCACGTGGAAAACAATATTGGAAAGAAGAACCATCTAGATGTTGGTATAATTCTAACTCAGGTATTCATCAAAGTGTTTATTTAGAAGCTTTTGACGAAGATTGTTTTTCGTTTTGTCATATAAATAGTGATATTGATAATAATAGTGTCACTTTTGAATTACAAAGTAAGTATTCACTTGGTACTCAAGCACGAATTGAAATTTCATATAAAGGTCAACAAGTAAAAAAAGTTATAACTTCATTAGATGAAAAACAAACTAAAATTATTATTAAACTTCAAGAAGAAGATTATATTGACGAGATACATTATTGGGAAATAGATAATCCTTGTTTATATGATGTAAGATTACTTTTAGAAAAAGAAAATAAAGTTTTAGATGAAGTTAATACTTATTTTGGATTTAGAAAAATACATGTTGATAATGGATATATATATTTAAATAATCGAAAATTATATCAGCGTTTAATTTTAGATCAAGGCTATTTTTATGAAGGAGACATTACTCCGATTAGTGTAACTCAGTTGAAAGAAGATATTTTAATTGCAAAAAAGATGGGATTTAATGGTGCGAGAAAACATCAAAAAATTGAAGATCCTTACTTCTATTATTATGCTGATCAATTAGGTTTTCTTGTTTGGGCCGAAATACCAAGTGCTTATTATTTTTCTTACCAAGAAATTCATAATATTTCTAATTTAATTTTTGAAACTATAAATCAATTATACAATCATCCAAGTATTATTACTTGGGTTATATTTAATGAATCTTGGGGCGTGAGGAAGATATTGCTTGATGAAAATCAAAAATCTTTCGTCCGAGGAATGTATTATTATGCCAAGGCACTAGATAATACTCGTTTAGTTGATTCTAACGATGGTTGGGAACAAATAAGCGAGACAGATTTCATAGCTATTCATGATTATCATCCATTTGGAGATGATTTTATAAAAAAATATAGCAAAGATAATATTGATGAAGTTCAACCTATGGGAAGAAAATTACTTGGTTATAAGGAAAAATATCAAAATCACCCATTATTATTGACTGAGTATGGTGGATTATCATGTTTAAGTGATGTACAAGAAAAATTCTTTGGATATCATGTATCTAGCGATAAAGAAAAATTGTTGATGAATTTGTCTAATTTACAAAAAAATGTTTATCTTTGTCCTTTCCAAGGATTTTGTTATACTCAACTCACTGATGTCAAACAAGAAACGAATGGCTTGTTAGATATTAATCATAAACCTAAATTTGATATTGATGTTATAAGAAGGATTATTTTAAATGAACAAGAAAATTAGAGTTTTTTCAATAGAAGAATTTTCTGTTTATGATGGTCCTGGTATAAGAACAACAATCTTTCTTAAAGGATGTCCTTTAAGATGCACATGGTGTCATTCCCCTGAAGGACAAGAGTTTAAAAATATTTCTTTAAGAAGTCCTAACGGATGCTTAAATTGTAATCATTGTGTAGATATTTGTCCAACCAAAAGACAAAATTGTATTGGGTGTGGTAAATGTATCGATGTATGTCCACGTAATTTAATTAGAATGGCGGCTATTGATTATGAGATAGATGATTTAGTTAGTATTTTAGAAAAGAACTTCAATGTTTTGAAAATGAATAATGGGGGGTTAACCTTTTCTGGTGGAGAACCGCTATTCCAACCTGAGGCATTGAGCCAAATATTAGATAAATTAAAAGGGAAAATTCATCTAGCCTTACAAACTTCGGGATATGCTAAAGAAGAGATTTTCCAAGAAATTGTTAATAAGGTTGATCTTGTGCTATTCGATATGAAAATTATGGATAAAGATCAAGCTAAAATATATGAAGGAATAGATAACACTTTAATTTTTAAAAATCTAGAGTATTTAAAGAAAAGTGGTATTCCATTTATTATTCGTATTCCGCTTATACCGACTCTTATAGATACAGAAGAAAATATTAAAAAAATTATAGAGCATATAAAAGGGGCAAGTAATCTAAAAATCGTTGAAGTTTTGCCTTATAATAAATATGCAGGAAGTAAATATAAAATGGTAGGAAGGGTTTATGATCCTAAAATAGATGAAAGTATTCCATCTAATCCACATATAGAGTTGTTTGAAGAAGCGAATATAAAAGCAAGAGTTTTATAAAGGAGAAAAAGCATGGATGCAATTACTAAAAAAGTATATGATCGACTCATTAAAAGAGACTATAGAAAACTAAGAAAAGATAAAGATATTGATATTACTTCATTATATATGGAAGATACTCCATTATGTTTGAAGGTTAGTAAAAGACTTCAAACAATGGTCGATAATGAAGAACCTGTTTTATATGCTGAAGATAGAATAGGTTTTGCAAGAAATATATGCAAAATACCAGATATTTTATCACCCCAACAAAGAGAGCAATTATCAAAAGAATATCTTTTATTTGATAGTGGTTTAGTTGGTAATATTTCAAGTGATTATGAAGATGTTTTAAATGTTGGTTTTGATTGCTTGTTAGAGCAGATTGAAAAAGGAATAAAATCTAGCAAAAATAAATCAGAAATAGATGAATTAACGGCTATGAAAATGTCAATTTTGGCTATGTATGATTTAGTTGAAAAATATCGTGTAGAAGCAGAAAGAATAGGAAATAAAGTATTAGCAAATATTTTAAAGAATGTTCCATATAAAAAACCATCTTCTTATCATGAAGCATTAGTGTTTATGCGAATTGTAAATTTTATGTTATGGCTTAATGCTAATAAACATAATACTTTAGGAAGATTTGACCAATACATGTATCCATTTTTTAAAAAGGATATTGAAGAAGAAAAATTAACATACGAAGAAGCTAAAAGTCTCACAGAGGAATTCTTTATTAGTTTAAATTTTGATGCAGATTTATATCCAGGAGTTCAACAAGGTGATAATGGTCAATCTTTAGTTTTAGGGGGAATGACTCCAGAAGGAGAGGACGCATATAACGAGTTGTCAAAATTGTGTTTAGAGGCCTCTCTTGAAGTTAAATTAATAGATCCTAAAATTAATTTAAGAGTTAATAAAAATACAGATTTAAAATGGTTTGAATTAGGAACATTGTTAACTAAACAAGGTCTTGGTTTTCCTCAATATTCTAATGATGATGTAGTTATCCCGGCCTTAATAAAATGGGGATATGAAGAAAAAGACGCTAGAGACTATGTTGTAGCGGCTTGTTGGGAATTTATTATTCCAAAAGTAGCAATGGACATTCCTAATGTTGATGCTTTGAATTTTCCTAAGATGGTTGATAATGTCTTAAGAAATGAAAAGATGTCTTCAATAAATAGTTTTGATGATTTTCTTGATTTGGTATACCAAGAAATCGCTAAAGAAGTAAAGCGTTTAGTTGATTATTCTAAGAATTACTATATCATTCCTTCACCATTCCAATCCGTATTAATGCGTGATTGTATTAAAGATAGAAAAGATATTGCTGATGGTGGAAAATATAATAATATTGGCTTTCATGGAGCGGGTATTTCTAATGCGAGTGATTCTTTAGCGGCGATAAAAGAACATTTATTTGATAAAAAAGATATCAAATTACAAGAACTTATCGTGGCATTGGATGATAACTTTGAAAACGACGAAGAATTGCGCAAAAAATTGATTTCTTCTCCAAAAATGGGAAACAATGATGACTATGTTGATAGTATTGGTACAAAGTTGTTAGATTGTTTTGCAAGCGAGTGTGCTAAATATAAAAATTGTCGCGGAGGTATTTATAGAGCGGGTACTGGAACGGCAATGTATTATATTTGGTATAGTGAGAATATGGGAGCAACCGCTGATGGAAGAAAAAAAGGTGAACCATTTTCCGCAAATTTCTCACCTTCTTTAAATCATAACTTTAATGGTGTATTAAGCGTGATACAATCATTTACCAAGCCTCATCTTATTGATGTATGTAATGGAGGACCATTGACATTAGAATTCCATGACACTTTATTTAGAAATGAAGAAGGAATAGATAAGGTAGCTATGCTTGTAAAAACATTTATCTCTTTAGGTGGTCATCAATTACAATTGAATGCGATTAATAGAGATACTTTGTTAGATGCTCAAAAACATCCTGAAAATTATAAAAACTTAATAGTAAGAGTTTGGGGCTGGAGCGGATACTTTAATGAACTTGATTTATCATATCAAAACCATATAATTAAAAGATTAGAGTTTTTACATTAATATGATAAGGAGGCAGAATGAAAAAAATTAGCAAATTATTTATGCTTTTGTTGGCAGGAGGATTTATTTTGACATCATGTAATAAAAATGTTTCTGATAATATATCAAAATCACCAAACATAAAAATGACGGAGACATTTTATAATCCGTTAGATATATCTACTGGTGTTGGAGATCCATGGTTATATAAGCATACAGATGGGTATTATTACTATACTCATAGTGCTTCAGGCGTAGTAAAAGTAACTAAAACTAAATCACCTACTTTTTTAGCAGAAAATTCTTCAGATGAAACTAGAACTAAAGTTGTTTTTAGACAAAAAAGTATTGATAGAGTCGAAATTTGGGCTCCAGAAGTGTTTTTCTTTAAAGGGTATTGGTATTGTTATTTTACTGCAGCAGAAGATCTTACTGAAAGTTTAGCTAAAGATACATCTAGAAGAACATATGGAATGAAAAGTAAAACGGATGATATTTTTGGTGAATGGGAAAAAGCAGTAAAAATCGACTTACCAGATGATTATCGTTCTATAGATGCAACTTTTTTCGAGTATAAAGATAAGCAATATATTGTATACGCTGGATGGCCAAATGCTTATAATTTAGACTATCGACAACATTTATATATCCAAGAGTTAGAAAAGGATAATCCTCTTAAAGTTGCTTCAACAGAAGGGGAAAGACATCTTATAAGCGAGCCGACTAATATTTGGGAAATCGATGGGGGTACAGCTCAAAACGAAGGACCTGCTGTTGCCTTTGCACCGGATAATACACCAATCATTTTCTATAGCGGAAGTTATTCTGGTGGTGATAATTATTGTATTGCATATTTAAAGCTAACAGGTGAGAATCTTTTAGATGGAGCTTCATGGGAGAAATCTAAGCAACCTTTAATGCAAAAAGATATGTCCTATAGTGAGATTATCGCTCCTGGCCATAATTCAGTTTTTAAATCACCAGATGGTAAAGAAGATTGGATATGCTACCACGCGGCTAAGAGATCTGGCTCAGGATGGGATAGGCAAATTCGTCTTCAAAAAATGACTTGGAATGGTAATACCCCGGTTGTTGAAAAAATTTCAAAGGCCAGTGATGAAGTTCCTTTACCAGGTGGTGATGTTGTAAAAAGATATAAATTTGAAGCTGAAGCAGCAACATTAAGCAATGATTGTTACAAAATAAATCAAGAAGGTTATGCTTCAAATAATGAGGCTGTTTCTATTTCAGAAAATGGAAGTATTAAATATGAAGTAATGGTTCCTAAAAATGGTCAATACGCAATAGGTATACGTTATTCAAATCGTGATTCAGCTCAAACTTCAATGAAAGTTGTTGTAAATAATGTTGAAACTAATATTGCAGCACCTAATACACAATATAATGATACTTATTTTATGTCATGGCTCTTTACAGATTTATATATAAAACCTTCAGGACAAAATATAGTAGAAATAAAAGCAGATGCTTCTATATACATTGATTGTATGATTGTTGATTATCTGAACAATGAGTAAGAGAAAGGAGAAATTTTATGAAAAAAATATCAGTGTTAATTACTTTAACTACCCTATTTTTAACATCAACAACGTTGATGGCATGTAATAATAATTCTACTTCAAGTCAAGTAGAAAATTATTATGTGATTAATACTAATCAAATTCGTAGTGAAATGTTAGTAAATAGTTCAATAGAATTAAATCCAACATTTACTAATTTAGGAGAAAATGTTAATCCTAAGTACAAAGTTGAAATTATTTTAGAAGAGGAAGATGTTACCGAGAAAACATATGATGAAACAAGTAAATTATTTTCTCCTACAGAAGTTGGTTCATATCGTATCTCTTTTACCGTTTTAGATGATAATGGAGAAGTTTATAGAACAAAAGACGGAAATAGCTTTGTTAAGACAATAAATATTGAAGTCGTTATTCAAAGTTTTGCACCAGTTAATTCTACAGGACCAGATGTTACTGTTTCTGATGATGGAGTGATAAGTTTTGGTTCATCTTATAGTGAAGGAAGTAACGATAAAATTGATTCAAATCAATATAAAGTTACGGGTGTTTCTTTTGAAGGCAGTTATTCCATTACTTATGAATTAAAAGATATAAAGTATGATGCTGTTTATAGTGATCCATCATTGTATTTTGGTTGGAATAAAAATTTAAATGAAAATAATGACGATTCGATTAAATTATCAACAGGGAATGGTACAATGGCAGCTTGGATTTGGGATGAGAATGGTAATCAAGCAGATTTATCTATTAATCGTCTTCAAGGATGGAGCAAAGGTGGTTGGTGGGATGGACCAAAAAGTATAAGTGATAATCAACCTATTTCAGGTAACCATACATTGACTTTCGAAAGATATGTAAATGAAGAAAAAAATACGGCTGTATATGGAATTATATATGATGGTAGTCCATTTACATATTTGAATGTTGGTAAGAACTATACAGATATTTTAAATAACGTTTGGGTTGAATCAAATAATACAAGTGGTTCTATAAGTGTAAAAGAATATAAACAAATTGAAGATAACGTAAAACCAACATTAGAACTCAATTACTCTACTGATTATTACGTTGGAGATACAATTAATTTAAAAAACGGAACAACAATTGAAGATAATTCGATTTATAAAAGTGTATTAACACCATCTTATAAAGTATTTAATGATAAAGGTGAAGAAATGCTTGTTAATAGTGGTACATTTACTCCAGAAGTAGAAGGTACATATAAAATTGAAGCGACGGTTAACGACTTGGCAATGAACGAAACAACAAGCGAAACTACAATACAAGTTAAAAAAATTGATGAAGCAGCAACAATAATCGATTTAAGTGAAACATCACCAGTAGCTATGCCTGATAGTGGAATAGTTTTATATTATACTGCAAAAAAAGATGATAAAGATGTAGCAATATCATCAATTAAAGCTTATAAAGGTGATGAAGATGTTACTTCGACAACAGTCTTTGATTATAGCGCTAAAACAGTGGATAACATGAATTATAAGTACTTTAAAGCTCCGGAAGGTAATTATAGATTAGTATTTAGAACCGTTGATGGCCAAGAAAAAGCTAAAGAAATATCTGTTTCAGCAAGTAATACAACTGTTTACGATTTCACCTATTTTGATATGACAACATTAATTTATAAAGATAAATTTATCGTAGGAAAAAACATGATAATTTATTTAAATAATGAAGCAAATGATAAGCAAACTGTGAAATTATCACCAAAAATTTCCAAATCATATAACTGGACAATTTCTTTTGATATAACTGATTTAAGTTATTCTGCACAAGGAAAATTATTTATCACTAAAAATACTTTAAATGATGAAGGTAAGTCCATTGGCTGGGAAGATTTATCAATCGGTGGAAATGTTAAAGCTAATGGTGAAGCTGATTTGTGGGGATATGAATGTAATGTTTTAGGAGATAGTTGGATTTCTTATCAATGGCGAAGCGTATGGCAAGATCCAGTGACTACAGAATTTATGCCTGATCCAAATGATCATTCAAAAGGATGTGGCCGAGAAGCTAGTGAATATACTAAATATGCTATTGGAACACATAATTATAAGATAGTATGTGAAATGGATAATGATGGGAAAGTTACTTATAAATATTATATTGATAATGAATTAGAGGTTATTCATAGAACAAAACAAGCACATGATAAAGGAAATGGATTAGATTTTGTACAATTCTCAGGTGAACATATGAATGGTATAGTTTCTAATATTAAAATTGGATAAGAGGAGGATTTATGAAAAAAAATAAATTATTATATTTATTTATTGCAGGATTACTTGCTGGGTGCACTGGTGGACCTTCTTCAAATAAAGGAAAAACTAATATAACTTTATGGGGATGGGGTGATCAAGCTGAAATTCAAGTTTTTACTGATTTATTTAAACAATATAATGAAACAAACACAGATAATATTTATGTTGACTTTGTCAAAAAACCATCATCAAATTATTATTCAGTTTTAGAAACCAATCTTACTGGAAGACAACCACCAGATTTATTTTATGTCGGTGACTCAATGGTAAAAAGATATGCCGAAGCTGGATATTTAGAAGATTTATCTACAATGATAAAACAAAGTGATAAGTTAGATACTACTGATATTTGGCAAACATTAATGCAAAGATATCAATTCGATAAAGAAACTTTGACTTATGGTGCGGACAAATCTATTTGGGGATTGCCAAAAGATATTGGACCAACAGTAATTTTCTATAACGAAGATGCTCTTGTCGCGCAAGGAATAAAAATCATATCCGCGAAAGATGATGATAATGATGGAT
Source organism: uncultured Bacillota bacterium (assembly GCA_902493275.1). GTDB lineage: Bacteria > Bacillota_I > Bacilli_A > RFN20 > CAG-449 > CAG-449. Next base: position 54,905 of record CABUOQ010000006.1, read on the forward strand.
TGGTGTCATTTGAAAATAAAACATATCCAGCAAAAGGATTTGATAAAGAAACAAAAGTGTTTAACAATAAGATTTCTATGACATTTGAAGAATTAGATGATATTTCTAAACTTTTAAATCATAGTGATGCAATTGCTAGCAAACATCAAACTAAGTGGACCTTTTATTCATCATGGTGGTTCTTTGCTGGATGGTCTGTCGGTGGTGATTGCATACAATTTAAACAAACAAATGATGAAAATTATAAAGGTGGATATTGGGAGTTTACTTTGGATGATGATAAACCAAATTATCGAGTAAAGAAGGATGTAGAAATAAATAATCACCAATATAAAGCGGACGCCTTTATCGATTACTATGATTTAGAATTTATGCAAACTTATTCTCAAAAAGATACTTTAATTAATGATGGGACATTAGTAGAACTTCCATCTATAAATGATATGTTTGAATATTGGATTTCATTATTTGAAAATGGTATCTCGCCTAAACCTTCAGATATTTCTACTGAATTATCATTGTTTACTAATCAAGAAGTAGCAATGTTTGTTTCAGGAAGATATGATGTTGTTCAATTTAGAAAAAATGCAAACTTCAATTGGGACTGTGCACCTTTACCACACCATAAAGATGGTGTAGTAGCTGGCCATTCAGGTTCGATGTGTTTATCAATGGCTAAAAATAGTAAAAATAAAGAAAAAGCTTTTAAAGTTTTTGAACATATGTGCGGTGTTGAAGGTCAAAATGCTTTGGCAGAAACTGGATTTAATGTTCCAAGTCAAATATCATTGGCTAATGATCAAAATGGCAATTTCTTAAATAGTAAGTTGAGACCATATAATAATGAAGTGTTTATTGATGCGGCCAAAAATCAAAAAGGTGGGGATTGGACCTATCTTAAAGATGATGCGTGGATTAATATTTGGGCACCAACTTTAAATGGTGATGTGCTAAATGGCGATTTAACAACTGAACAATTATTCACTCGTTATAAAGACAAGGTTAATGAAGCATTAAAGGAATATACAAAAAAATAAAATGGAAAAAGAAATAACAAAAAAGCAGAAAGTGAGGCGTCATAATCGAAGCGAACAGATTTATGGCACTATATTTGGAGCAATTCCTATTCTAGGATTTGTCATATTTGGCATTGTTCCTTTAATATTTTCTCTTATTATGTCATTTAGTGATGTTCCAACATTTAGAATTAATGATATTCATTTATATGGCGTAGAGAATCTATTTAAAAATTATGAAGCAATTTTTAAAGATGAAAAATTTTATCTTGCTATAAAAAATACATTGTATGCGATGATATCTTTACCTTGCTCGATGGTTATTGGTTTAGTTTTAGCAGTAATTTTAAATCAAAACATCAAGGGAAGAAAGTTTTTCAGAACCATTTTCTTTATTCCATATGTATGCTCAATTGTTGCATTGACATTGATGTGGAGAACAATGCTAGATAAAAATTATGGTGTTATTAATCAGTTTTTAGGTTTATTTGGCATTGATCCAATTGCTTGGTTAACTAATCCTAAATATTTTATGCCAGCGATGATTATGATGATAACTTGGTGTAATGTCGGTTTTTCTTTAATTTTATACTCAGCTGCATTGACAAATATATCACCATCAATTTATGAAGCGGCGGAGATGGATGGAGCAGGATCATTTAAAAAATTCTTTAAAATAACTTTGCCTATGCTTTCTCCAACAACTTTTTATTTACTGATTGTGGGTATTATTGGTTCTTTACAAGAATTCGCACGATTCCAAGCTATAAATGCAGTTAATAGTAATTTAATTTCTCCGACAGGTCCAAACGATGCCGGATTAACAATTGTATTCTATTTATATAATAAAGCTTTTAGTGAAGTTGGTGGCTTAGGACAAGCTGCTTCTATATCTTGGGTATTAACTATAATAACAATGCTTTTAACGGCGACAAATTTTATTCTATCTAAAAAGTGGGTGTATTCAAATGAAAAGAAATATCATTAAAAAAACTATTAGCTATATAATTTTGATTATTGTGACATTAATATATTTAATCCCATTTTATATTGTTTTAATTACTTCCTTTAAAGCTAACAATCAAATTGCAACTCAAAATCCGTTTATTTGGTTCCCAACTGGTGAGCAACTTGGTTTAGAAGGATATAAGTCAATTTTCACCACTTATACAATATTTGAAACTGGTGAAAGTATGATTTTGGTTGGAATTAAAAATACTTTAATTATAATGATTCCGGTTATTTTGGGAGGAATGTTTTCTTCTTCTTTAGCTGCTTATGCTTATGCAAAATTGCGCTTTAGATGGAAAAAGGTTATGTTTGGGGTATTAATGTTTTCAATGATGTTACCATCAATCATATTATTAATTCCATCGTATTTTATGTATGATAATTTAGGCATAACTGAACATTTCTCATTTTTTCCTTTAATAGTTCCTCCGATGTTTGGTAGCGCGACATGTATTTTCTTTTTAAAAGGTTACTATGAATCGATTCCAGATGAATTATTAGAAAGTGCTAAAATTGATGGCTTAGGATATTTTAAGACATATTATAAAGTCATTTTACCTTTAGCAAAACCTGCAATTGTTGCACAAGGATTATTAGGAATTGTGGCATGCTATAATGATTATCTTTTGCCATTAATATATTTAGTTAAAGAAAAAGATTATACTTTACAAATTGCATTACAAATGTTTTCAACGGGTAATAATGATAACCTTCCTACAGTTATGGCGGGCGCGGTTATTTCGATTTTACCAATATTAATACTATATTTCTGTTTGCAAAAGTATTTTATATCTGGATTAGCATCTTCAGGAATAAAGGGGTGATTTATTTATGTTTAACAAAGAAAAAAAAGAAGACAAACTTATCTTAAAACAAATAGAAAAAGAGAGAATACGTTATCATAAAAAAATGATAGAACAAGAAAAAATAAATTGCCAAAAAGATAAAATAGCACCAAATGGCTCATTTATTTCTCTTCAACATGTGAATAAAATTTATGATAATCATATTCAAGCTGTTTATGATTTTAATTTAGAAATTAAAGAAAAAGAATTTATTGTATTTGTAGGACCATCCGGATGTGGCAAATCAACAACTTTAAGAATGATTGCTGGATTAGAAGATATTACCGCTGGTGATTTATATATTAATGGTATATATTCTAATGCGGTGCCGGCTAAAGAAAGAAATATTGCGATGGTTTTTCAAAACTATGCGTTATATCCTCATTTAACTATATATGAAAATATGGCATTCAGTTTAAGAGTAAAACATTTACCAAATGATGAAATTGATCGTAGAATTAAAAATGCCGCGGATATTTTACAAATAAATGAATATTTATCTCGCAAACCTAATGCTTTAAGCGGAGGTCAATGTCAACGTGTAGCTCTAGGTAGAGCGATTGTTCGTGATAGTAAATTATTCTTGATGGATGAGCCATTATCCAATCTTGATGCAAAATTAAGAGTGGCTATGAGAAGTGAAATTATTAAACTTCACAATCGCTTAGATGCGACCACAATCTATGTAACACATGATCAAACAGAAGCGATGACAATGGCTACAAGAATAGTGGTCATGAATAAAGGATATATTCAACAGATTGGAACCCCTCAAGAAATCTATAATAAACCAGCTAATACTTTTGTGGCTAGTTTTATAGGCTCTCCTTCAATGAATTTATTAGATGTTAAATTTGATGAAAAAAATATTGTTTTTGAAAAATTTAAAGTTAAAGTTAATAAGGCTCAAAAAGAACTAATTATAAATTTTTATCAAAATGGCTTATCAAAAGCTAAGGCAGATTTACAAGAACTTGAAGCTAATAGCGTTGAAAAAAATGAATTAATTGCTTCTTTAGATGAATTAAATAAAAAACAAAATTTATCCGCAAAAGAGGAAAAAAACATCAATCAAGAAATTGAAAGAATTGCTAATGAAATCAATATCTTGAATAGAGCAAATCAAAAACGAAAGGAACTTATCAATATTATTGATGAATATCAGAAATTCATCGATAATAAATGTGCTGATCTTATCTTTGGAATACGTCCAGATGACATAATTGAAAGTGATCAAATAAACGAAAAAATTAATCCTAGTAAAGCTATTAAATTGACAGTAAATGTCGCTGAATTATTAGGTAATATGTATTATTTATATTGTGATTTCAATGGTAAAGAAATTATCATTAGCACTAATGCAGAAAGATTAATATCTGCAAACGATAAAGTTGATGTCGTGTTTAATTTAAACAAAGTTCATTTGTTTGATAAGGTTACTCAAAAATTAATTATTTAAAAATACAAGGCGAAAATATTGTTAATAAGTTAAAAGAGTTTCAATCTCTTGAGATGATAATAAGCGATATTCGCCTTGTTTTAAATTGCCATAGGTTAAAAAAGCAAATTGTTGTCTATCAAGTTTAATTACCGTTAAACCAAAATAGGCAAACATTCTTTTTACTTGATGAAATTTACCTTGATGAATGGTTAACAGGGCTTTATTTTTATCAAGTATTTTTAATTCTCCAGGTAGTGTTAACTCACCATCTAACATAATGCCATTTTTAAATGCAGTGATTAATTCGTTTTTAATTTCATAATCAGTCTCAACATAGTATGTCTTGTCTACATGGTATTTTGGAAGTAATAAACGATGACATAGCGCTCCGTTATTTGTTAATAATAAAACGCCAGTAGTATCAACATCTAACCTTCCTACTGGAAATAACTTAGCAAAATTATATTCACTAACTAATTCAGTAACTGGAGGATAGCGTTTATCTTCTGTTGCACAGACATAACCTTGAGGTTTATTTAATAAGAGATAAAAGAATTTGTGATATTCAATTTTTTCACCATTAAAAGATATGATGTTTTTATATTCATCGATTTGCAATGAATCTTTGATTACTATTTCTCCATCGACAGTTATTAGCCCTTTTTTGATTAAGGCTTTGACTTCTTTCCGCGTTCCTAATCCAGAAGTGGATAAAAATTTATCTAACCTCATTTTTGGTTTTAGTCTCTTTATTATATATACGACTCATAATTTTTGGATTTAGATAATCAGCAATAGCACATCCGATAGCGCCAGCAGCTAAGCCAAATCCTATTCCAGCGATTATATCTGATAAATAATGAGCTCCAATCACAAGGCGACTAAAGGCAACTAAAATTGCTAGTACGAAAGCGTAAGGAGCATATTTTTTATTGAATTTAGCTAAGGTATATGCTGATCCAAAAGCGACAACACAATGACCGGAAGGAAAAGAGTATCCTTTAGGATAAGCATAGTTTATCGCGTCCATATATTGTTTAAATTCTTCTATTGCTTCAAATGGTCTAATGCGAATATTAACATTTTTTAGATAGAATTCACATATGCACCAAGTTAAAAAAATAGGTACAAGGACAATTAGAAAGTAGAAATTAATTTTTTTATTTTTTAAATAATAATAAACCATTAATGCGATCATTATTAAAAGCCATAATAATCCAAATTCGCAGATATTTGAAATAAATTTTGCGATTGGACCTATAAATTCATATTCATTAGAAATGTTTTCTAAAACCCATTGGGAAATCTCTTTATCGTGTAACATGGTTATTGTCCTCTTCTTTATCTATATTATTAGAAATATTTTTTTTGCTTGCAATATTCCCAAGATAAAAGGCTAAAAAGAATCCGATTAATATAGCGATAACCGCTAATACATAACTAACCCAATTGAGATTAAGATAATATGAAGGTTTAGCATATATTCCCACAAATGAACCGATAATAAATCCAAATATTGCAAAATATGTAGGTGTCTTATATTTTGTTAATAAAAATTTCATAATTTTTGATACAATAATAAATCCAATTATTATTCCTATTCCAAAACAAATAATTAAACCTAAAGATGGCAAGATAAAATCTGCTCCAATAACTTCGTTCATATTTGGTGAAGAAAAACTCATATCAATTGGATGATTAATAGCGGTAAATATTGAAGATATAAATCCCTTGATAGTATCCATTATCGGATTATATAATCCAATAATTAATAAAACCATAGAGCCTGATATGCCGGGTACTACTAATGCAGAAGAAGCAATGACTCCCATTAACATGACTAAAAGATACATATACCAAGGTGCCGAAATTAAAGAAATATATTTTTCGCCAACAAATAGTGATGGAATGATAATGGCTAAAATAAGAACTAAACCAATTATTCCCCAAGCGAAATTTTTTATCTCAGTATTATTTTGAATATTTTTATAAAATGAAGGTAAACCACCTAATAATAAACCTGCGAATAATGAAACTGTTATTAGAGGATGATTATTAATTCCCCAAGTTATGGGAATAATTAATAATAAAGCAAAGATGAGTATCCCTAATATATATGGTAATAAAGTTTTTATTGATTGTTTAGGATGTTTTCTAAAACCACTTATTGATTCGATGATATCGTCATAAACACCAATAATACAAGCGATTGTTCCACCAGAAAATCCTGGAATAACTGCGGCAATACCAATCAATCCACCTTTAAATATATTAAAGAAAAAATTCAATAGTTTATTGTTTTTCATAGATACTATTATATATGAAAAAAGTAAATGTGATAGACATTTTAATTAAATTTAATTAATTTGACATACTAATATTGGAGGAAAAAATATATGCCTAATTTAAAATGCCATGAATTTACTTGCAAGAGTAATCATTGTACACATTGTTCTAAAGGATCTTTAAATATTTCAAAAGATGCTTTATGTAAAGATTATCGTCTAAGAGGTGAAGATGAATCAGAAGATGTAGGATTTGAATTTTCGTATGAAAAAGGAATGTCTTTGAAAGTAGATGAACATCGTATAATGTGTAGTGATACTCGATGCATAAATAATGTTTCTGGAGAATGTGGTGCTGCTTATATTAGAATTGATAGAAAAAATGGTGGCGCATATTGTTGCCAGGCAAGAGAAAAATAATTTGAATTAAACTAATGCTTATTTTTCATTATTTTTAAAACTATACTTTAAGCCCTTTTCGTTATATTATTATTTATGAAAGGGCTTTTATTATGGATAAAAAAGATAGGTACGATAATTATAAATATTTTCGTGGATTAAATTCTTGGGAAATAGGTGCGAATGATAATAGTGGCAGAAAAATTGTTGTTAACGATGGACCATTAGGATTAAGAAAACCAATAGTTAATGATTTTGATAATCAAAATCAGATAATGAAAACAGTTTGTCTTTTATCACCAAGTTCTTTAGCGTGTACTTTTTCTAAGGACGTTTGCTATAGAAATGGAGAATTGTTAGCTTTAGATTGTCTAAGTAAGAAAACAGATGTTTTATTAGCTCCAGGGGTAAATATAAAACGTAGTGCTTTATGTGGCAGAAATTTTGAATACTTTAGCGAAGATCCTTTTTTAACAGGGGTATTAGCCTCAGCTTATATAAATGGATTACAAGATAATAAAACGTCAGCATGTGTTAAACATTATGCGGCTAATAATCAAGAAGTTTATAGATTAACTAATTCTAGTGAAATGTCTTTAAGAGCTTTGAATGAAATTTATTTATATCAATTTAATTATATTATTAAACATGCGAATCCTGATTTGCTTATGACATCGTATAATCGAATAAATGGAGTATATGTTAATGAGTCTAATTATTTAATAAAAAAGAAATTACGTGGTGAATTTAATTATAAAGGATTAATTATAAGCGATTGGACAGCGGTTGTGAATAAAGCGCAAACGATTGCTACTGGACTAGATGTTGAAATGCCAATATCGAGAAGAACATTTGAATCAATAGATGAAGGATATAATAATATTTTTAATGATGAAGACATCTTAGCAAGAAAAAAGGAGATTATTTCTTGTATAGATAAAATTAGAGGCGTAAAAAAACCGGATATAAATTATAATTTTGATCAAGTTCATAATAAAGCAATTGAACTTTCTAAAGAAACATTTGTTCTTTTAAAAAACAATAATAATTATTTACCTTTTTCTAAAACTCAGAAAATATTAGTAATTGGTGAACTTGCTAAAAAACCGCGCTTTGTAGGAGGCGGCAGTGCTTGGGTAAATACTAATAAAACAATTTCGTTTCTAGATGCGTTAAAGGAAAATGGTTGCGAATTTGATTATATTGAAGGATATGAGAAAGACAAATATACTTTAGATGAAGATAAAATTCTTAAAGCAATATATGACTATAGTCAAATATTAGTTTTTGTTGGTCAATATGAGCAAGATGAATCTGAAGGATGGGATCGTGAAGATATTCTTATAAGAAAAGAGCAAAATCAACTTCTTAGCTTTTTAAATAAAAACCATATTAAATATGCGGGCGTCGTCGTTACAGGTTCAGTTATTGATATTAGTTCATTAAAAGAATCATCACAAGCAATTATTGTGGGATATATTTCAGGAGAAGGAATGTATGAGGCGCTTGCTTCGACGATTCTAGGAGACAATAATCCGAGTGGAAGACTTCCTGAAACGTGGATTAAATCACTAAAAGCAAACCCTATATATGAGGATATAAAGAAACATGATGTTTATTATTCTTATTATGATGAAGACATATTTGTTGGGTATCGCTACTATGACAAATTGTTAGATCAATCATTAATTAATTATAATTTTGGTGAAGGAATGTCTTATAGCGAAGTTGTTTATTCAGATTGTCATTTAAATTACAAAGATAATAAGGTTGTTATCGATGTTGATGTTTATAATAAATCTAAATATTTAACAAAAGAGGTTGTTCAAATATTTGTTGGTAAAAAACAAAGTAATATTTATCGTCCAATAAAAGAATTAAAGGGATTTACAAAAGTAGAATTAAAACCTTTTGAAAAGAAAAAAGTTTTTATAGAAATAGATGTTAATGATTTAAAAGTATATGATATTGAATCTGATTTAATGAAAATAGAAACCGGTATTTATCAATTCTATATTTGCAAAAATATTAAAGAAATTATAGATGTAAAAGAAGTGGAAATTGTAGGCGAACAATTACAAAAAAACTTAACACCGCAGAAATTAGAAAGAAAGCCATACCCTGAAAAGCCGAATATGACTACACCAGTAAGTGTAGTTATAAATGACGAGCATTTTAAATCAATGATTAAAGAAAGACATCCAAATTTGGATATAGTAAAATTTTTTGAAAACCATGGATGGATGCTCAATGAGCCGATTAAAAATTTAACTTATAACAATGAAGTTGATATCGATTTTGAACTGATTGCTAAATATTATTAAAAAGGAGACAAAAATGAAAGCAAAAAAAAGTTTATTAGTGTTATTAGGGGCAATGCTATTTGCATGTAATAATGTTGCCACAAGTTCTATTATTTCTTCTTCAAGTAATGTTACTAGTGAAGAAAGTAGCATTTCTAGTGTCGAAGAATCAACAAGTGAAGAAGAAAGCATCGTTTCATCATCTTCGAGTGAATCATCTTCAAGTAGTGAAATTGTAGATTATGGAAAAGTATCTTTTTCAAAAGTCCAAGTTGCCGGTGATGAATTTGATGGTATTTTAATTAGACCTCAATTTACTAAACCTGAACTAGCAAAAGATGAAGTGTTTGAATATGAAGTTCAAAATGAAGATATTTGCTATATAGATGAGGGTAAGGTTTTTTTCGGAGGCAAAGAAGGCAATACAATTGTTAAGGCTAAAAGCGAACATTTTAAAGGCAGTTTCCAAGTAAACGCTCAAAATACTTTTAGATTTAAGAGCCAAGCTAATTCACAAAGAAGTTATATAATGAATAAGTATAATGAAGGTGATACTCTATTCTTAGGCGATTCCTTTTTTGAATTTTGGCGCAATAAAACTGGAATCGAAAAGAGCTTTGATACTGTCTTTGCTGATTATAAAGTATTTAATATCGGTATCAGTGCCACGACAAGCCATCACTGGAGAGCTATGAATAACAAGGTTGTTTCGGAAGTTAAAAACCCTAAGAATATCGTAGTCAATTTAGGAATTAATAATGTTGATGATGATAATGATAATGGAAAAGAATGTGCGGCTAACTTACAAAATATGCTGAATGATTTCTTAGATCAATTCCCAGAAACCAATATCTATTATTTGTCTATAACAAGATGTTCTGGCGTTTTTGCTAATAACTGGGGAAGTCATGAAATAAGTAATAATCTTATGAAAACTTTCTGCGAAGAAACTGAAAGAATGCATTATCTTGATGTAATGGCTTTATATGGTGATGATTATGCTTCATGTGAGCAAGATGGTCTTCACCCAAATCAAAAAGGATATGATTACTTTGAACAAATCATCAAAGAAAATGTCCCTTTAGAGAAAAAATAACTTAAAACATATAGAAAAATAAATGTAAAGTTATTTTCTCATTAATTTTAATGTTTGCTATGTTAGGCAGTAAATCATACAATTAAATTGATGAAAGCGATTACAATCTTTTTTGTGGTTGCTTATATTCAATCAACAATGGTAATTTAGGAGGAAAAATATGAAGAAAAAATTGCCTTTAATGTTGATGGGAGCGTTCCTACTCGTCGGATTAGCAGGATGTAATGACACTCAAACTTCATCTACATCTCAAAGTGGGTCAACCTCATCAACATCGAGTGAAAACGTTTCATCAACATCACAATCTACTTCCGAATCAACATCACAATCAAGTAGTCAAGGTGTTACAGTTGACAACGTAAAAATCACTGTTAATGGTGGAGATGAAACAAAGAGAACTTATTTTGATGGCGAAACAGTTAGATTAAAAGCTACTGTTACTGGAAGTAAATCTGGTCTTGGTGTAAAATGGAGCACATCAGATGAAACTGTTGCTACAGTTACTAATGGTGTTGTAAGATTCTTAAAAGTTACAGAAGATAAGACAGTTACTATTACCGCAACTAGTAGAGATGATGAAACAAAGAGCGATAGTCTTACATTTACTGTAAAACATAGTATTATCAATCTTGAAACATCAAGAGGAGATCTCGATTCATCATTATTATTAGATGAAGGAGCAATTACAGCATCAATCGAATCAGTTGCAGATTTTGCTTTAGTGTATAATGATATTTATTCTACAAAATGGTATGTTGAAGCAACAATAACTATTGATGAATTAAGTGAAACCGATGCATATGGAAAAGTTGGTCTCATGACTTCAAACGATAAAGATGGTTATTGGAATAATGCTTTAAATGAAGATAAAAATGGTTTCTTCTATATTGATTCTATGAAATCAGGACAATCATCTGGATGGACTTCATTTAATTTCGTCGAGCAAAATGAAGAACGTACAGACTGGAATTGGGGTGGACAAACAGGTTCATTTAGAGTTTCTAACGAAGATAAAGTTGTAATGGGCGATGGCTTCAGAATGGGTTTATTAAGAGATGGTATCGACTATTACTTATTCACTAAAAAAGGCGAAGAAATTAGTTGCTATAAGCATGTTATCTATAGTGGAATTGCTGCAGACGAGCCATCATATGCATTTGTTGCTGGATGGGCAACTGGTTGTACAGTAAGTGATTTCAAAGCATTAGATGGTGCAGCTGTCGATGCTATGTATAATGATGTAACTGACTTTACTTTAGCAGAAGATAACGCGACAATCTTCTTAAATGAAACATATCAAATTAAAGTCTCATCAGATGTTATTAACTTTAATAAATCAAAATTAACTTTCACTTCAGATAATGAAACTGTTGCTACAGTTGATGCAAATGGACTTGTAACATCTACAGGTGTTGCTGGTACAGCAAATATCACTATTAAATATGGTGAAACAATTACAAAAACATTCGCTATTGAAGTTACAGATGATGAATTCTTCAAAGTAGACTTAGATGGTAAAATGAATGACAAGCTTTATACTGAAGCTGTTAAAGGTAGCAAGATTACCATGAAGAAGAGTGGTGATACATATATTGATTTCTATGGTTCAAGAAATGGTAAAGGTATCTATCTCTATGGTGAATACTATGTCAAAGAAGTAAAAGGTACTACTAATGGTAACTGGTGGGAAAATGATAACTTTGAATTAAAATTTGGTACAATTGAAAAAAAAGTTATTAATGATATGAATGAAAGAGGCCACGATAATGCAGATGGTCAATTATGGTTATCCGCAAATAAGAAATCAAACTTCGAATCTTATTATATTTCTGATATCGAATTAGATGAAGCAACCGGATTATATAAGATGGTATTCGAAGTATTTGAATCATACTATCGTTTAGGAATTAATAAAACTGATGTTATTGGATTTGCTCCAGGATCAAATCCAAAAGCTGGATGGTACACATTTGCTAGCCAATTTGGAGAGGGTGACCTTAACAATGTAAGTCTTGCAAATAAGATTAAAATTACGACTAATGGTTTAACATTAAACTGTGATGAAGATAAAATTTGTCCAACTGGCGAACATACATATGGTGCTTGGAGTGTAACAAAAGAAGTAACATGTTTAGAAGATGGCGAAGAACAACGCTATTGCACAAAATGTAGACATACTGAAACTAGAGTTATTGAATCAACAGGTACTCATACTCATGATTTAACTAATGTTACTGTTGTTACAGAACCAACAGCTACAACTCCAGGTACTGGAACTACACCATGTACAACATGTGGTGAATCACTTAATGTTACAATTACAAAAACTGTTGCTGAACCTATTGTTAATGATTCAAAAGCAACAACAGGCGGATGGACTGATAGAAATACATGGACAGATATCGCTACTGGATTAAAAGGTGATTTTGTTGCTAATGCAAATTATACATTTGAAGGTAATAAAGGCAACGGATGGAATGTATGGCAACATCCATTAATTGTTGTTACTGATCCAAATACAAAGCAAGAGGGAGCACAATACGGAGATAATGCTACATTTAGACTTGACTGGTTTGGTTGGATGGATGATAGAAATGGAGATGGTAACCAAATTGCTGCTCAACAAAATAAAGGCGATTTCTTTGTTGATAATTTCGATACAGATATGCCAAAATTAATCGGCGGACCTACAACGGTTGATCTAACATTTGCTAGAAAAGGTAATGAATTAACAATAACTTATGTATTTACTAATACAAACTTTGATAAGACATTCACATTAACACAAGGCTTGTCAGGTTTAAATACTGATACATTAGATTTATCAATATCTGCTGAATTTTCAATATTTACTTTAAATTCTGCAACTGTTTATCAATTAGCTGCTTAAGTTATAAGTAATAAATAAAAGAATCTTAGAATTCCTAGGATGGTCCTATAAAAATTTTTAGGGTTTTGAAGGGACGAAAGAAATTCAAAAAAAATG
>CABUOQ010000007.1 GCA_902493275.1 uncultured Bacillota bacterium
CGACCCTAATTTTTTTTATAGCGTTATTCAAAACCCTAAAAATTTTTATAGGACCTAAAAAACTACTAGGATTATACGTCCCAGTAGTTTACTTAATAAATTAAACGGTAATTATTTAGAAGCTTTTATCATTAATGAAGTCATTTTTTTAGAAAATTCATATGGATCTTTCAAAGGCATGCCTTCCATTAATAAAGCTTGATCAAGAAGTAAAGATGAATAATTATTAAGTTCATCTTTATCTTGAGAATAGATATTTTCTAAAGCTTTAAATAATTCATGGTTAGGATTCAATTCTAGTATTCTCTTGGCTTTATATATATTTTGACCATTGCTTAATTGGGCCATAACTTTTTCCATTTCAAATGACATTCCTTCACCTGAAACTAAACAAACTGGAGAATCAGATAATCTTGAAGATAATATTACATCATCGACTTCCCCTTTTAAGGATTCTTTTATCGCGTTTAACATATCTTTTTTCTCTTCAGCTACTTTTTTAGCTTCTTCTTTTTCTTCGTCAGATTGTAATTCTAAGTCTCCTTGGATAGATTTAAATTTTTTGCCATCGTATTCTGATAGTGTATCAATTGCAAATTCATCAATGTCATCACTTAAAATCAAAACATCATATCCTTTTTTCTTAAGCAAATCCATTTGAGGCATATTTAAAGCGCTAGTTTTATCTTTTGTAGAAGCATAATAAATCTCTTTTTGATCTTCTTTCATATTTTCAACATATTGCTTTAAGGTTATGTATTTTTCTTCATTGACAGTATGATACAAAATCAAATCTTTTAATTGGTCTTTTTTAGCCCCAAAGTTATCATAGACACCATATTTTAAATTAATGCCATATTCTTTAAAGAATTCGCAATAACGATCAAATTCATTGTTTTTAATATTTTCTAATTCAGATAAAATTTTCTTTTCAACGGAAGTAGCAATTTTCTTTAATTGATAATCTTGTTGTAGAATTTCACGAGATATATTTAAACTTAAATCACTTGAATCAACTAACCCTTTAACAAATCTTAAATAATCTGGTAGAAGTTCTTTGCATTTATCCATGATAAATACGCCTTTGGTATATAGTTGTAATCCTTTTTCATATTTTTCTGAGTAAAGATTATAAGGTGCACTTTTTGGAATAAATAATAATGCGTTATAAGAAATCATGCCTTCTACGTTAACAAACATTGAGTCGAAAGGATCTTCATATTCACCAAATTTATTTTTATAAAATTCGTCTAAAGCCTCTTTAGTAACTTCTGATTTATTTTTCTTCCAAAGAGGAATCATAGAATTTAAAGTCTCTAATGAAGTTTCTTCATGTGTTTTATTTTCATCATCTTTATCAGAAACTTGTTTTGTTATCATCATTTGAATTGGATAACGGACATAATCGGAATATTTTTTTACTAATTCACGGATTTCATATTGTTCTAAGAAACGATCATAATTTTCTTCTTCAGTATTTTCTCGTAAATATAAAGTAATCTCAGTACCATTTTCAGATTTATTAATTTCATCAATTGAATAATTATCTTCGCCCTCAGATGTGAAGCGATAAGCTTTCTCTGAGTATGGCGATTTAGTTTCGACAATTACTTTTTTAGCCACCATAAATGCGGAATAAAAACCAACACCAAATTGACCAATAATCTCTATATCACTAGTTTTACCTTCTTCTTTTTCTTGCATTTTTTTTATGAATTCTGCTGAACCAGAAGAGGCAATTGTGCCGAGATTATTATTAATCTCATCGTATGTCATACCAATACCATTATCTATAATCTTTATTGTTCTATTGGTTTTATCGCTTTCTAATAAGATATGATAATCATCCTTTTTAGCTACATTTTCGTCAGTTAATGATAGATAATGATATTTATCTATTGCATCTGATGCATTTGAGATAAGTTCTCTTAAAAATATTTCTTTGTTTGTATAAATCGAATTAATCATTAAGTCTAATAAGCGTTTAGACTCTGTTTTAAATTGCTTAATTTCACTCATAGTTGTTTCTCCTTTTTAAAAACAACTATATTATAATACAAAAATTAGCACTGTCAAGACTTGAGTGCTAATATTTTTTTATCTAACTGTTGAGGATGATTCTACGCTAATAGAATCACTGCTTGATGAGCTGGAATCACTGCTAGAATAAATCGAACTGCTTGATGAGAAACTGCTCCAAGAAGATGATGAACTACTTGAAGAAGCAGGATCTTGACAAGCATATAGACCTATTAAAGAAGCGATAGCAACTAATATAAACTTTAATTTCATTTTATTTGCTCCTATCAAAATATAGTATGGACATTTTTTTCACTAATATTAAAAAATAAACATATATTTATATAGAGGTGGAATATGAATCGAGAAATTGCAGTTAAAGCTTTAAATGGAAGAGGCAGACTTGATTACAATTATGAAGAGAATATTAGATTAGAAAATGTTTCTAAAACATTAGGCTGTTGGATTATTAATTTACAATATGAAATTATTGAAGATAAAGATGATTTATATTTAAGTGGAAATTACTCAATACAATTATGGTACGCAAAAGATAATGATCAAGCTTCTTCGGTTTATGAAAAGAAGATAGATTTTAAACAAAAAATAAATATGGTTTATCGTAATCTTCCAACTATCGATAATAAAAAATATATTAAAGTGTTCGTAAATAAATATCCAAGTGCCACTCATATGCATTTGAATGATGATTATAGTATAGATTTAAGAATTCAGGCATTATATTTTGTGGATGTTTTTCAAGAAGCAGTTCTAGTTGTTGATACTAAAGAAAATGCCAAAGCAGACATGACTTTAGATGAAGAATTATTGTTAAATGTTAATCCTAATTATATAACAAGTAATAATAACGATAAAAAATAATTTTAGTGATATAAAAATGGATGAATTATTAGCAAAATAGAGGTTAGAAATTTGTTAATTTATAAATGAATATCATCAATAAGAGTATAATTATTTTTATTAACTTGTTTCATTTTTTTTATATCTAAGATATAATTACAAATATAATTGAGGTTTAAATATGGAACAGCAGTATACACCAATGATGATGCAATATCTTAAAATAAAAAATAAATATCCAGATACATTAATTCTTTTTAGATTAGGTGATTTTTATGAACTATTTTTTGATGATGCCAAGATTGCATCTAGAGAATTACAATTAGCGTTAACCGGGAAAGCTGCTGGCGCTAAAGAACGTGTTCCAATGTGCGGTGTTCCTCATCATGCAATATCTTCTTATATTGATAAATTGATTGCTAAAGGCTATAAAGTTGGAATTGTTGAACAATTGGAGGATCCTTCTTTAGCTAAAGGAATTGTTGAAAGAGATGTAGTACAAATTATTACTCCAGGGGCATTTTTAGATATTAAAGATAAGGCTAATAATTATTTAGGAGAAATTTCGTGTACTGATAATTATTTTGTTTTTTCTTATTGCGATGTTTCAACTGGAGAAATATATGTTGAAAATTTAGAAAAAGATATCGATGTAGTAATAAATGAAATTGATAATTTGAATATAAAAGAAATCGTTTTATCAACTTCTTTTCCTGCTAAATATATTGAACATATAAAACAGAGAAAAAATATTTTAATCTCATATGAAAATGAAGAAAATGAAACGCTAGAGCATCAATATATATTGTCAAATGTAAGAGATTTATCACAAAGAAAAGCAATAGTAAAATTATTAGCGTATATTAAAGAAACTCAAAAAAAAGATTTGGATTACATGAAAGTTGCTATTGTTTTAAAGAACAATCAAACAATGCAAATTGATGCTTTTTCTCGTAACAACTTAGAACTCGTTAGAACAATTAGAAGTGAAGAAACATATGGAACTTTATTTTGGCTTTTAGATCAAACATCCACGAATATGGGTTCGAGATTATTAAAAAAATGGGTGATGAAACCAATTTGTGATATAAATGAAATTTTAAATCGTGAGTCAATTATCGATTCTTTGCAAGAAAAATTTTTAATAAGAGATGATATTAAACAAGAATTAAAATCCATTTATGATTTAGAAAGATTGATTGCCAAAATAAATTTTGGTTCGGCATCGGGAAGAGATTTATTGCAATTAAAAAAATCTTTGCAAATTGTCCCTAGTTTTTTATATTCGTTAAAAGATTTAGATAATAAAAATATTTTATCGTTTGCAGGTATGAATGAAGATTTTGTGACTTTATCATCGCTTTTAGAAAAAGCAATTTCTGAAGATGCTCCAATTACGATAAAAGAAGGCGGAATTTTTAAAAAAGGATTTAATAGTGATTTAGATGAGCTTATTGAATTATCTTCAAATAGCAAAAATTGGATTGCTTCTTTAGAAGCATTTGAAAAAGAAAGAACAGGAATTAAAACTTTACGTGTCGGTTATAATAAAGTATTTGGATATTATATTGAAGTTTCCAAAGGAGCTGTTGCTTCTTTGCCAGAAGAATGGGGCTATGAAAGAAAACAAACGACAGTCAATTCTGAAAGATATGTCTCTCAGGAATTACGTGATTATGAAAATAAAGTTATAACAGCCGAAGAAAAAAGATGTTCTTTGGAATATGCATTATTTACTCAATTACGTGAAGAAGTTGTAAAGTATACTTTAAAGATTCAAAACTTAGCTGATTTAGTCTCATATATCGATTGCCTAGTCTCACTATGTGAAGTAGCAATAGATAATCATTTCGTTAAGCCAACCTTTAATAATGAACGTCAAATTGAAATAATAAATGGACGTCATCCAGTTATTGAAAAGGTCATGTCAGATAAAACATACGTTCCTAATAATATAATAATGAATAAGAATACGGATATATTAATTATCACAGGCCCTAATATGGGTGGTAAATCTACATATATGCGTCAATTAGCTATAATTGTGATATTGGCTCAAATAGGATCGTTTGTTCCTTGTGAAAAAGCCAATTTAATGATTTTTGATTCAATATTCACACGTATTGGAGCTAGTGATGATTTAGTTTCAGGTCAATCAACATTTATGGTTGAAATGACAGAAACAAATTATGCATTGCGCCATGCAACTGAAAATTCTTTAATGATATTTGATGAAATTGGTAGAGGTACTGCGACATTTGATGGTATGGCTTTAGCCCAAGCAATCTTGGAGTATATCGCTTCAAAAATAAAAGCTAAGACTTTATTTTCAACGCATTATCATGAAATAACTAAAATCGATAAAAAAATTCCTACTTTGAAAAATGTTCATGTCGGTGTCGCCTCTAAAAATAATAAAATTACTTTCCTTTATCGCATAGAAGACGGAGCTATGGGTAAATCATACGGAATTAATGTTGCTTCTTTAGCACATTTACCTGAAGAACTTTTATCAAGAGCTGACGAAATCTTAAATGAATTAGAAAAGACAGAAGTAATTATTAAAACAGATGTCATTAAAGAAAATAAAATAGAATTACCATCATGGATGGAAGATATAAAAAGAATAGAGCCTTTAAATATGTCGCCTTTAGATGCTTTAAACTATCTTTACGATTTAAAAAAGAAAATGAAGGAGTAAGTAAATGGCTAAAATACATGTAATGGATGCCCATTTAGCAAATATGATTGCCGCTGGAGAGGTTATAGAACGACCTTCCTCAGTGATAAAAGAATTAGTTGAAAACTCTATTGATGCTAAAGCTCATCATATAGAAGTTGATATTTATAGTGCCGGACGAAAAAAAATAGTTGTTAAAGATGATGGTGAAGGAATGGATGAAGAAGATGCACGCTTAGCCTTTAAACGTCACGCTTCAAGTAAAATTCTTGATGAATATCAATTATTTAAAATTAAAACTATGGGTTTTAGGGGTGAAGCTTTGCCTTCTATTGCTGCAGTTAGTAAGGTAACTATGTATACATCAACAGGTAATAGTGATGGATGTAAAGTAACTGCGACAGAAGAAGAATTATCACTCGAGCCATATCAAAGTATAAAAGGAACTGTCTTTGAGATAGAGGAGTTATTTTATAATACGCCAGTGCGTTTAAAATACTTAAAAAGTGATGCAACTGAAATTGCTTCTTGTCTTGAAGTGATGCAACGTCTAGCCCTTTCATTTACTAATGTTGCATTTGATTTTTATATCGAAGATAAACTCTCTTTTTCTACTTCAGGAAGAGGTGATTTATTAGAAGTCATCGCAAGATTATATGGTAATGATATTGCTAAAAAAATGATAAAGGTAAATTGCTCATCTTTTGGTTTTGAAGTCAATGGTTATATTGCATTACCTGAGGTTACTCGTTCGACAAGATATTACATGATTACTATTTTAAATAATCGAAACGTCTATCTGCCTCAAATTCAAAAATCAATTATTTCAGGATATAGCGACTATATTTTTAATTCTAAATATCCTTTTGCAGTTTTAGATATTAAAGTTGATTATTCATTGGTGGACGTCAATGTTCATCCATCTAAAAAAGAGGTTAGACTCTCTAATGAAAGAGAATTATCAACTGCAGTTGAAGAATTAGTTCGTAATAGTTTAAAAAAGATAAATGCGGTTCATGAAGCAAAAATTCCTACAAAAGAAGTTGAAACCGTTTCTCTTTTTCAAAAAAATAATAATATTTCAGATATCAATATAATTCGCCCTACAAGTGTACAAAAAGATATTCCTATTACCTTTAAAGAACCAGAAACTTCATTTGAGATAGATTACGAAAAATATGATGAAACTCCTAAAGAAGATATATCTGATAAGAAAGAGGAGAAAACCATTGTAACTAATGAAGTATCAAGTCCTAAAAATGATATTCCTAATTTTAAAATAATTGGACAAATTCATAATACCTATATTATTTTAGAAGGTGATAATGGTTTTTATTTAGTTGACCAGCACGCGGCTAATGAGAGAATCAATTATGAAAGACTAAATAAACTTTTGAATTCAAAAATTGAAGTTTGTGATTTACTTGTTCCTTTATTAATCAATTTATCCCCAAGTGAAATAAAAAAATTGACTGATGATAAGATTACTATTTTAAAAGAGATTGGATTAAATATTGAATCATTTGGCTTAAATACGATTAAGATTTCCTCTATTCCTGTTTTTATTAAAGAAGCAAATGAAGAAGATTATATCGAGGAACTTATAAATCAAGTGATTAAAGATGATAAAATAAATTTAGAATTATTGAGAAAACATGTAATAGCAACCATGGCTTGTAAAGCTTCAATTAAAGCAAATGATAAATTAAGTCAATTAGAAATGGAAAGTTTAATATCTACTTTGTTTACTTGTAAAAATCCTACTTGCTGTCCACATGGAAGGCCAACAATTATTCATTTTTCAACATATGACATTGAAAAAATGTTTAAGAGGTCAGGAATATGATCTTTGTGATAGTTGGACCGACAGGAGTGGGGAAGTCGTCATTGAGCATTGAATTTGCCAAATCTTGCGGTGGTGTAATCGTTAATGGAGATGCTTTTCAATGTTATAAACAGATGAGTATTGGAACTGCGAAACCTTCGCTTCAAGAAAGGCAAAGTGTTCCACATTATTTATTCGATATTGCTGATGTAAGAAATGCATATACTATTTATGAATATCAGCATGACTTACGCCAAACACTTGATGAGCTAATTAAATTAAATAAGCATATTATTATTGTTGGAGGTTCAGGATTATATTTAAAATCTGCGCTTTATGATTTTACTTTGAATGATGTAGTTAATCCTGTTGATATGAGCAAATATGAAAACATGGATGAAGATACTTTATATGATTGCTTACAAAAAATTGATTATAAGGCTAGTTTAACTATTCATAAACATAATCGTAAAAGAGTATTAAGAGCAATACAAATTTTCTTAGAATCAGGTAAGAAAAAAACTGATATCATTGCTTCACAAGAACATAAACCATTATATGACGTTATTTTTGTAGGACTTAGCAAACCTTCAAGGGAAGAACTTTATAATATGATTAATAATCGAGTGGATATTATGGTTAAAGATGGCTTAATTGATGAAGTGAAAATGTTGATGAAAGAGTATGATCCTTCTTTAAGAGCTTTCCAAGCTATAGGATATAAAGAATTGATGGATGCAATAATAAATAACACATCTATTGAATCAGCGCTTGAACTAATAAAAAAAAGAACAAGAAATTACGCTAAAAGACAATATACATATTTCAAGAATCAATTAAATGTAAATTGGTTTGTAGATAAAAACGAAGCATTAGATTTTATGCAAAAGAAAGTAAGAGGAATGTAGACATGGCACTAAAAAACATATATGAAATCGCAAAAAAAATAAATATTGATGAAAAATATATTGAACCTTATGGAAAATATAAGGCAAAGATAAGCTTAGATTTATTTTCTGACATTAAGGATAATCCAGATGGCAAATTAGTTTTAGTTACCGCTATTACACCAACTAAAGCCGGTGAAGGGAAAACAACTACTACGATAGCCTTATTAGATGGATTAAATAGAATTGGAATTAAAGCTATAGCAGCTTTAAGAGAACCTTCTTTAGGACCAGTTTTTGGTTTGAAGGGTGGTGCTACTGGTGGTGGCAAAGTTACAATAGAACCAAGCGAAGACATAAATCTTCATTTTACTGGTGATATGCATGCTTTAACTTCTTCAATTAATTTGATTTCAGCAGTATTAGATAATCATATATATCAAGGAAATGAATTAAATATCGACCCAGAAAAAGTGGTTTGGAAAAGAGCAATTGATATGAATGATCGCACATTGCGAGATATTATCATAGGATGTGGTCCAAAGACAAATGGTATTGAAAGAAAAGATGGCTTTATTATTACAGTTGCTTCAGAGATGATGGCAGTTTTTTGCTTATCTTCTTCAAAGGATGATTTTATTAATCGTATCAGCAAAATTATTGTGGCATATACATATGATGATAAACCTGTAACCATTAAAGATTTAAAAATAACTAATGCGATTATGAAATTGATGGATCAAGCGATGATGCCTAATTTAGTTCAAACCCAAGAGAATAATCCATCGTTAGTGCATGGTGGACCTTTTGCAAATATCGCTCATGGATGCAATTCAATATTAGCGACTAAAATGGCACTTAAATTAGCGGATGTAGTTGTTACAGAAGCGGGATTTGGTGGAGATTTAGGAGCAGAAAAATTCTTGGATATCAAATGTCAAGAAGCAAACTTAAATCCAGCTTTAGTAGTTGTTGTTGCCACTATTAGAGCGCTGAAAATGCATGGTGGACAAGCATTAGAAAATTTAAAAGAAAAAAATGTTGAAGCATTATCAATTGGTATTAGCAATTTAAAACAACATCTTGAAAATATGGCTAAATATGGATTGGATGAAGTAGTTGCTATAAATCATTTTGAAAGTGATGATCAAGAAGAAATTGACTTTTTAAAAAATTGGTGTAAAGAAAATAATTATCGAGTAGCATTCTTAGATGGATTTATAAAAGGTGGTGAAGGAGCGATAGAACTTGCTGAATTGGTAAAGAAGACTTTAAAAGAAGATAAATCATCATATCATCCGTTGTATTTAAGAACTTTACCATTAAAAGCAAAAATAGAAAAAATTGCTAAAGAAATTTATCGCTGTGATGAGGTTGTTTATTCTCAAGAAGCTGAAGATGATTTACTTAAATATGAAAAATTGGGATTTAATGACGCCTATATTTGTATGGCCAAAACACCTAATTCATTTTCGGATAATCCAAATTTGTTAAATGCACCAAGGGGTTTTAAGATAAATATTAGGAAAGTCAATCTCTCTGCTGGAGCTAATTTTGTTATTCCTCTAACAGGAACAATATTGACCTTACCAGGACTACCAAAAGTTCCTGCAGCAGTCAAGATGGAGAAGGAATAATGGAATATATATCAGGAAAAGAAGTCGCCCAACAAATAAAAGAAAAAATAAAACTCGAAGTTAATAGTTTAGAAAGAAAACCATCTCTAGCAATTTTGTTAAATAAAGATGATGAATCTTCTAAAGGATATGTTAAAGCATTGAAGAAGACTGCCGATGAACTTTCTATTTTGGTAAATATTATCGAGATGGAACAAGAAGAAAGAAAGTATATTACAATGATTGAAACTTTAAATGAAGATGATAGTGTTGATGCTGTTTTAATAACAAGACCCTTAAATAATCTTGATGAAAATAAAATTATTTCAAAACTAAAATCATCAAAAGATGTTGATGGTATTGACCCTATCAATTTAGGAAAACTATTTACTGGTCAAGAGATAATTGTTCCTTCAACAGCGATGGCAATGATTAAGATGCTAGAATATTATGATATTCCTTTAAAAGGTAAAAATGTTTTGGTTGTTGGTAGATCTTTAAGTGTTGGTAAGCCAATGGCTTGTTTACTTTTAAATCGCCATGCTACGGTTAGCATCGCTCATTCAAGAACTGAAAATTTAAAGCAAATGCTAAATCAATATGACATAGTGATTGCTGCTGTTGGTAAACCACATATTTTAGATGGTCATGACATGAAAGAGGGAGCAATTGTAATTGATGCGGGTATACATTATACTGAAGATGGAATTAAAGGTGACGTAAAACCGGCAGATAAACTAAAATATTTATCTAAAGTTCCTGGGGGAGTTGGTCCAATTACTACAGCTTGCTTAATGGAAAGTGTTTTGCAATGTTATAAGGAAAATAATAATGGTTAAAAATGAAGAATATGATATTGGTTCTATAGTGGAAATGCGTAAACCTCATCCATGTGTCTATAAAAGCAAGGAATTTGAAGTTGTTCGTTTAGGGGCAGATATAAAAATTAGATGTTTGGGTTGTGGTAATATTTTAATGCTCACTAGAAATAATTTTAACGAGAAGGCTAAGAAAATTATAAAAAAATAACTTAAAGTCTCTATATAGATAAATGTAGAGGCTTTTTTAATGTTAGAGATTATAAATGGTAAAAAAATATATGATGGACGAGTTATTTTTGAAAAGTTAAATATTCGTTTTCCTAATAAAGGGGTCTTTATGATTTTAGGCCCATCTGGATGTGGAAAGTCTACTTTATTAAATGTTTTATCCGGGTTAGAAAAATTAGACGAAGGTATCATAAAATATAATGGTAAAACATTAAAAAATGATGCTTTATTTCTTAATTTTAGAAGAAAACATCTTGCTTTTCTTTTTCAAGATTATGGTTTAATAGATAATTACAGCATATATCAAAATATTAATTTTCCTTTGATGATACAAGATGTTTTTTTGCCAAAAACTAAAATAAAACAGTGTTTAAAAAAAGTGAATTTAAATAAAAACATTAATATTAAATGTCAATACCTTTCAGGAGGGGAAAAACAAAGAGTCGCCCTTGCAAGAGTGTTGATAAGCGATAGTGATATCATCTTATGCGATGAACCAAGTGGCTCTTTAGATAAAGAAAACTCTATAAATACTTTCTTGATTTTAAAAGAATTGTCCAAGACAAAACTGATTATATGCGTATCACATGATATCGATTTAGCTAATAAATATGGTGATTATATCTATGAGTTTAATCGACAAAAAGATTTTTATTTTGATGGAGAAAATATTAAAGATAAAAACATCAAAAAAATAAAAAATATTTCTATAAAAGATAGCGTATCTCTATCACTATCGTCATTAATCTATCGTAATGGAAGATCATTATTATCTACATTAGCATGCAGTGTAGTAATTCTTTTTTTAATTTTAACGATGAGCTTTTCAAGTAGTTTAACAACATCTATTTCTAAAAATATGACACGATATTTAAATTATAATCAATTGACGATAATTGATAGTGAATCATCACCTTTAGGTAATTCTGGTTTTTCATTAGTAAAGATGAGAAGACCGAATAAAGAAAAACTTTTAACTTTGTTAAATGGCTATCATTTTCAATTAAACTATAATTTCGATTATTTATTTTCTTCTGCAAAAATTTTAGTTGATAATAAGGAGAAACAATTTTATTTTAAACCGATTAGTTTTATTAGTGATGGAAAGTTTTCTTATTTAGAAAGAACTTTTAAAACAATGAAAATCGATGAAGTAATTATTAATAAAAAAAGTGAAGAGTTAATGAAACATTCATTATCATTAAAGCTTAAGCAGACATTTGAGACACGTAATAATTTGTATAATAAATCAACAGATATCTTAAATTTAGAGTTGGAATTAAAAGTCATCGAGGTTGTGGATGAATTTGATTTTATGTCAATACCAATAATATATTATTCATACGATGCTTATCAGCAATATCTCATGAATTTACAAATGGATAATGCTTCGCAAATATTTAATAGATCAGTGACATATTATGATCGTCTTTCGATTTTATCTAATGATGATGAAGATGTTTCCAGTTATTCTTTTTTGTTATTCGTGGATGAGCATGAGGTTGTCAATATCCATGATAAGCTAGTACAAAGTGGTTATGAAGTTGATTCATTTCCTTTACAAAACAGTAAAAATCTCATCGATATATTATCTTCAATACGGACGATTTTATTTATTTTCGGCATTCTTTCAATAGTAATAGTTATATTCTTAACTGGAATGATTATGTATTCTAATGTCATTGACCGTAAAAAGGAGATAGGAATATTTCATGTAATTGGATTAACTAAACATCAAATTAATTTTATAGTTTGCTTTGATGGGATAATATTAGGTTTCATAAGCGCTGCTGTAGCAGTGATTGGTACTCCGTTTTTGATGGATAAAATAAATTTAATACTAGAAAAATATATTAGAATTAATAATTTTTTGTTTGTCCCTTATATTAATTTTGGAACACCATTTAATTGTTTTTATTCGATTATTATTTTAGTTTCTACAGCTTTAGGTGTGCTTTTAGGTTACATTCCTAGCTACATAATTAATAAAAATAGAATATGCGATATTTTAAGAGATTAATATATGATAGAGATTAAAAATCTTAGTAAAAAATTTCAAAATCAAGTTGTTTTAGAAAAAGTTAATTTAAAACTTCCTAATAGAGGCTTAATAGCGTTAATTGGAGCCTCAGGAGAAGGAAAATCAACTTTGTTAAACATTTTATCGATGCTTGATTTAGACTATGAAGGGGAACTTTATATTGATGAAAGAAATTATCGAAGCATTCAAGATTTAGAGCAGTTCCGCTTTAATAATTTTGGGTTTGTCTTTCAAAATTACTCTTTGTTTAATTTAATGTCAATTAAAGATAATATTCTTCTTAATGACAAAGATGAATTATCTAGTCAAATAAAATTAAAAAATGTCTTAGAAAAAGTAGCGATAGAATTAGATGTTAATAAATTAGTTAATACTCTTTCAGGTGGAGAAAAGCAAAGGATAGCTATAGCTAGAGCATTATATCTTGAACCAAGGATACTATTTTGTGATGAGCCAACAGGTGCGCTTGATGAAGATAATAAAAAAAATATTATGGAGTTATTAAAAAAAATATCTAAAGACATTTTAGTGGTAATTGTTTCTCATGAACAAGACCTGATAGAATTATATGCAGACTCGATATATCAAATTGAGAATCATCAATTAATAAAAAAATATATGATGATGGATAATAATGAATCGGTGAAAATAACCCATAAAGATAATAGTTTAAGATTGTCGAATATGTTTCATTATGTAAAGACTAATTTAAAAAATAAGAAATATCGAACTACAATTGCCACTAGTTCTATTGCTTCGGGGTTAATATGTATTGGAATCGCTTTAGTATTAACAAGTATTGTCGGTGATAATATTAAAAATTCATTGTCATCTTTGATGGATAATAAATCATTTGTCATCCAAAATAAGGAAAAAGAAGAAGCTTTAAATGAAGTATATAGTGCACCAGAGCCTAATTTATTAGAGATGATGAGCTCATATCCAAAGTATATACATGGTATTGGCAGATGCTATATATCTAATTTTGAAGAACAATTTCCTCAAGCTAATTATTGCTCTTTTGTATCGGGGAGATATCATGTTAGTTTTTCTGAATTAAGTATAAGATCAATCAATGAATATGCCTGGTGTGAAGACTATGACACCATGTATCCTTATAATTGCTATAACTTAAAAGATGATGAAGTTGTTATTTCTTTAAGAGAAAAAGATGTAAAAAGAATTAATCGAGCCTTATATTTGAAAGATGATAAGGTTGAAACGTTATCATCTTATTTGCTGATGAATGAATTAAACTTTGTCTTTTATTTTCAAAATGATGAATGGTCTTATAAAGATGAAGTGTTTTTAAGATGCAAAGCGTTTGTAATTGATGATAATATCGGACTAATTCATTCTAGCCATAATTGGAATGAATATATTTTAGAAAAAATAATGCATTTTAAGGTGACAGATGATTTAGTCGCTAGTAATGCTATCCCTTGGACATTTAAAAAAGTATATTTTTTGAAAACACATTTTGCCATGCAGTATGAAACTGCAAAACTATTGATGAATGATAAGAGATTTCAAATATTTAGATTCGGCTTTGTTGATGAGTTTGAAAAGAATCTAAAAAGAAAAGATCGGATATATGTGATAACTCATAAAAATAATGGGGTTAGCCTATCTTTTTTAAATGAAATTATGATTGATGAAGAATTATCTTCTTATACTTTAAGTGTTCCCGAGACATATTTAGTTTTACCAGGATTAATGATAAGTGGATTTTCTAGGCCCTGTTTTATTTCTTCAAAAAAAGATGATCTTTTAAAAATTAATGATTTATACACAATTAGCGAGACAGATATCAATAAGACCCCATTATATCAAGATGAATTAAACATAGTTTATGGTGGACTTGCAGATATTACCAATAAAGATAATTTAAAATATCAGCCCCAAGAAGATATAAATAATATTTATGGAAGAAAGGCTAATGGTTATGAAGAAATAGTCATTTCTTCTAAAATAGCTAGGCAATTATTCCCTAATATGGAACTTAAAAATGTGTTGAATAGCAAAATAAATTTTATGATTAATAAGAGTTCTTTATATGATGGTTCTAATTATTATAATGATTTTAATTTATGCGAATTAAATATCGTAGGTATCGTAATTGAAGAAGAAAAAAATGTTATTTATCATGATAATCAATGGAATATTTTTTTCTTTGCGCAATATTTAGATTTTTCTTTGCCAGATTTAAAAATAGATGGAGCGCTTTTTCATTTTGATAAAAATATCGACGAACGACTATTAAAAAACTTGAGTTTAAAATATGATAAATATCAGTTTTTGAATTCGACTTTAGATATTTCTTCAAGTATTGATAGAGTTGTATATTATATAGATTTAGGATTAATAGCTTTTTCTTTGATTGCTATATTTTCTTCAATTCTTATGACAATCTTAGTTATCTATTTATTTATTGTTGAAAATAGAAGAGAAATTGGATTATTAAAAGCTCTAGGAATAAAAAAAATTTCGATTAGATTGTTATTTATTTTATTTTCTTTAGTCTTGTCACTTATTGCTTTTTTTTATTCAAGTATAATCTTGTTTATAAATGAAGGAGTTATTTGTTATGCTTTATCATCGTCGTTAAAATATTTTTCTTTAAAAGCATATTTTAAGGCTCTAGGATTTATGAGCTTAATTATTTTTTCTCTTGCATTAATTATTGGAGGGATTTCTTCTTTAAAGGCTTTGAAATACGATCCGATTAAAGTGTTAAAAGAAAAATGAAAAGTTAACATATAGTTAAATTTTTCTGGTTATTGTAATACTAATTGTAAAGGATTTTTTAATATGATTAGATTAATGAAATATTTGAAAAAGAAAGATGTAATCTTTGTCATAATAGTAACTATACTTGTGGTACTACAGGTATATTTAGAATTGAAAATGCCTGACTATTCAATGCAGTTAACTTCAATTTTGGCTCTTAATAATGTGGAGATGAAAGATGTTTTATATAATGGAGGAATGATGTTATTATGCGCTTTTGCAATAATGCTTTTAGCAATTATATGCAGTTATTTAGCTGCGAGAATATTATCTAATTTTGGTAAAAATTTAAGAGAGAACTTGTTTAAAAAAATTGAAGGGTTTTCATCTGAAGAAATCAATGGCTTTTCAACTGCATCGCTTATAACTCGTTCGACAAATGATGTAGTACAAATGCAAAATTTTATATCTATGGGACTACAGCTAATTATACGTGCACCCGTAATGGCAATAATGGGACTCATAAAAATTTCTTCAACTTCTATATATTGGACTAACGCGACATTGATAGCAATTTGCATTATTCTAGCGGTGGTAATTATCATTATTTGTACTTGCTTACCAAAATTCAAAAAGATTCAAAAATTAACAGATAATCTTAATAATGCGGTTCGAGAAAATATAACAGGAGTAAGAGTCATTAGAGCGTTTAATGCAGAAGATTACCAAGAAGATAAGTTTGAAAAAGTGAATAGTGAAATAACAAAGACTCAATTGTTTACAAATCGAATTATGGGAGTACTTTCACCTACTATGACGATTGTTATGCAAGGACTTGTCTTAGTTATATATATAATCGCAGGATATTTAATTAACAATATTGAGCTATCAAAAGCTTTATCATTAGAAGAATTTGAACTTGGTATGATAAAACGAAGTCAATTATTAGGGCAGATGACTGCTTTTACAACATATGCGATGAAAATAGTTATGTCATTTATGATGCTAGTGATGATTTTTATCATCTTGCCTAGAATAATTGTTTCATCAAAAAGAATCAATGAAGTACTTGATACTAAGACTAAAATAATTGATGGATTGTCTATTGAAGAAGATTCACATCAAGGTAAAATTGTCTTTGATAATGTAAATTTTTCTTATCCTAATGCCTCTTCATATGCTTTAAGAGATATATGTTTAGAAATTAATCCAGGAGAGACAATTGCATTTATCGGGGCAACCGGATCAGGAAAGACAACTTTAGTTAATTTGTTAAATAGGTTTTATGATGTTTCTATAGGACAAATATTGATTGATGACATAAATGTTAAAGATTATAAGATAAAAGATTTAAATGATAAGATTTCACTTGCCAGTCAAAAAGCGGTTATGTTTAAGGGGACGATTAAAGATAATATTGCTTATGGAGTTGAAGATGAAAAAATAGATGTTGAAAGAATAAATGAGGCATTAAAAGTTGCTTGTGCTGAAGAATTTGTTTCAAAATTGGATAACGGAATTGATTCTAAAGTTGCTCAAGGAGGAACTAATTTTTCTGGAGGACAAAAACAAAGACTATCCATTGCCAGAGCAATTTATAAAAGATCAGAAATTCTTATATTTGATGATACTTTTTCGGCTTTAGATTATAAAACTGATCAACTTGTGAGAAGAAATATTAAACAATTTGCTAAGAACTCAACAATTATTATTGTTGCTCAAAGAATAGGTACGATTAAAAACGCAGATAAGATTGTAGTTTTAGATGATGGACAAATTGTAGGGATAGGTACTCATGAAGAACTTATTGAAAATTGCCAACTCTATAAAGAGATAGCATTATCACAATTATCTAAGGAGGAACTATAAGATGAGAGGTCAAATAAATAATAGTTTGAATCGAAATATGTCTAAAGAGTCGATAAATTTTTCTTCTTTGAAAAAATTGTTAGTTCTATGTAAGCCATTCGTTTTTATGATAATTTTTTCCATAATCTTGGCGATTGTTCATACGATTACACAAATTATCGCTCCTGATTACATTTCTAATATTGTAGATATAATTCAAAAAGGCTTATCGACCTCTATTGATTTAAATGAATTATTAAAAGTATCTTTAACGATAATTGTCATTTATGTTATAGGTTCAGTCGCAGGATACATCCAGCAATTTTTGATGGCTACAGTTACTCAAAAAACTTCAAAAAATTTAAGAACATCCATCAATTTAAAAATAAATAAACTACCATTAAGTTATTTTGATAAGATATCTACGGGTGATTTAATTTCAATAGTCAGTAATGATATTGATACTATCGCACAGGCATTAAGTCAATCTATTGCTAATTTAATATCTAATATAGTTTTGCTTTTTGGTGTCTTATTTATGATGTTTAAAACCAATTGGATTTTAGCTATTACGACAATTTTGACATCGATAGTCGGATTTTTCTTGATGTTTTTTATAATGTCTAAATCACAAAAACACTTTTTCAGAAAGCAAGTTGATTTAGGTGATTTAAATGGACAGATAGAGGAGATTTATTCAAATCAAAGCATAGTCAAAGCTTATAATGGTCAAAATAAAGCTGAGATGAAATTTTTAAAGACAAATAATAAATTATATGAAGATGATTGGAAATCGCAATTTCTTTCAGGAATAATGCAACCGATAATGAGTTTTTCGGGAAATTTAGCATATGTAATGGTCTTTATCGTTGGTGTGAGTTTATCATTACAAGCTAATTCCATGGTTAGCTTAGGAGTTATTTCGGGATTTATAATATACGCTAATTTGTTTAGTCAACCATTAACTTCTATCGCTCAATCAATGACATCATTACAACAAGCTTCTGCAGCATCAACTAGATTATTTAATCTTCTGGAAGAAAAAGAATTGACTAATGAAGAAAATAATAATCAATTTGTTGAAAATATTAAAGGCAATGTGGACTTTGAACATGTCAATTTTGCTTATGAAGAAGGAAAACCGATAATAAAGGATTTTTCAGCTTCATTGAAAGCTGGACAAAAAGTGGCTATCGTGGGACCTACAGGAGCAGGAAAAACAACCATGGTTAATCTCTTGATGAAATTCTATGATGTTTCAAATGGAGATATAAAAATCGATGGCGTTTCGATTAAAAACATGAAAAGAGAGACCATTCATGATATGTTTGACATGATTTTACAAGATACGTGGTTATTTAATGGAACGGTTAGAGAAAACCTTGTATATAATAAAAACGATGTTGATGACAGAAAATTAGATGAGGTTATAAGAGCCGTTGGATTAGAAAGCTTTATTAAAAATCTTCCTCATGGATATGATACATATTTAGATAATGCAACTAGTATTTCTGAAGGTCAAAAGCAACAATTAACCATAGCGCGAGCGATGATTAAAGATTCACCATTATTAATTCTAGATGAAGCGACATCTAATGTTGACACTAGGACAGAATTAATAATTCAAAAAGCTATGGATGAATTAACTAAAAATAGAACATCATTTGTTATTGCTCATCGCTTATCGACTATAAAAAATGCTGATGTGATTTTGGTGATGAAGAATGGAGATATAATTGAACAAGGAAATCATGAGCAGTTACTTAAAGCAAATGGCTTCTATGCTGAATTATATAATTCACAATTTGAAAAAGAAAACTAAGCGTATAAGGCTTAATGAGCTATATTCATTAAGTCTTTTAATTGAAATTAATTCGAATTAATTTATAATATAATTAAGAATTGTCAAAAAAAATTATGATGATCGTATTTAAATAAGGAAGTTATATCATGGCATTAAAACTAGATAGAGAAGAATTTAATAAGATATATTATTCCTATGTTAATTTATTATATAGTGTTAGCTATTCTTATGTTCATTCTAAAGTTATTGCCGATGATATCGTCCAAGATGTTTTTGTAAAACTTTTATTACAAGAAAAATCGTTTAATTCTAATGATTATTTAAAAAATTGGTTGGTAAGAGTGTGCATTAATCAATGTAAAGACTATTTAAAACATAATAATTTAAATGTAGAATTTAATGAAAATATGATGAAAAACGAGAATAAAAATAATGATTTATCGGAAGCGGTTTTTAAAGAGGTTATGAATTTAAAGCCTAAATACAAAGATGTAGTTATTCTATTTTATTATCAAGATTTTTCTTTAAAAGAAATAGCTGAGTTATTAAATTGTAAGGTTATGACCATTGGAAAACGTTTACAAAGAGCAAGAGATATATTGAAAGTGAGGTTAAATGAGTATGAATTTAGATGATGAAATTAAAAAAAGTAAAAAACATCTTGAACATATTGTATTTAATAATCCAGACAAAATATATTTTATTGCAGAATCTAAAATGAAAAAGCCTAGATTTGGCTATAAAATAACAAAGATGATTCCATATTTTGCAATGGGAATTGTTTTTGTGGCATGTATGGTATTTAACTATATAGCGCCGATTAAAGTTGTTAATGATAGTGGTTCGTCAATGGGAAGTAATACAGAAGTATCAAATATCGATAGTAATGAAGAGACGGGATCGACTTCGGCTACAGGTGTAAGAATTCCTCTTGTGGGAATGTATTCTATTGGCGATTGCTCATTAGATGAAGGACTTAGTAACTCGGGAATGATAATCTCTGATTATTATATATATGTAAACATGCTTGAAAATGATAATAATTTTAAAATATTAACAGAAAATTTAGCTGTCAATGATACTTTCTTTGAAACTAATAAAATAATTTATACTGGAGTCTTAATTAATTCTGGACTTGAAATTGAAACTGATTATTCATATTTTAACGGCGAGATAAAAATATATATGCATTTAAATATTAATCGCGATGAGTTTAAAGAGGAAACACAATACCTTAATATTATTTCTTTAGATAAAAATGTCGATATAATGTCTATAAATTATTTATTTATATTTAATTATTAATAATAAAATAAAAAAACTGAATATTATATAATGTGAGTTAGTCATGAATAACTAATTTTGTTTTTTTGATATTTTTTATTGACTTTATAATATCGACAAAATAATATTAAATCGAAGTTAGTCATGACTAATTTTAAAAAGGAGGCTATTTATGTTATTAGCATTAGCGCCAATAAATGTCGAATTTAAAATTATTAAGGTGTTACTTGATTGTAAAACAAAAAAGCATTTAGAAAATCTAAGTATTATTCCTAATTCTAAAATCACTGTTTTAGAAAACAACAAAGGTAATGTGATTTTGCATGTTAAAGAAGGAAGATTAGCTTTGGATAAAAATGTCGCTTCCAAAATTATTATTGCATAGAAAGGAAATAAAATATGGAGAAAAAATTAAGTGAATTTTCTTTATTAGAAAAAGGTGTGGTAATAAAAATGGAAGGAGAAGGTAGGTTAAGAAGACGCTTATTTGATATGGGTATTACTCCAGGAGCTGAAATATTTTTAAGAAAAAAAGCTCCTTTAGGTGATCCTATTGAGATAAGAATACGTGGATATGAACTAACTCTAAGAAAATCGGAAGCGGAGTTAGTAATATTAAAGGTCAAGGAGGATGAAAAATGATACGTTTTGCTTTAGCAGGTAATCCAAACTGCGGAAAAACTACATTATTTAATTCATTAACTGGATCCACAGCATATGTTGGCAATTGGCCAGGAGTTACCGTTGATAAAAGAGAAGGTGTATACAAAAAAGGCTCAAAAACAATTTCAATTATTGATTTACCGGGTATTTATTCGCTATCACCTTATACTCCTGAAGAAGTTATCGCTAGACAATATATTCTAGATGAAAAGCCAGATTGTATTATTAACATCGTCGATGCAACTAATTTAGAAAGAAATTTATATCTTTCAACTCAAATCATGGAGATTGATGTTCCAGTTGTTATCGCTTTAAATATGATGGATGTTTTAAAGAAAAATGGTGATACAGTTGATGTAAAACAAATTCAAGAAAAATTAGGCGTTCCCGTTATAGAAATATCAGCTTTAAAAGAATATAATCTTGAAAAATTAATGAATGTCGCCTATGATGAGTCATTAAAAAAACGTAAAGGCACAACAGTTTTAGAAAATTCAGTTTTAAAAGATTTAATCCAAAAATGTAAAAACAGTTTAAAAGATAAAAATATTGATAATTGTTTATTTCACTCAATTAAGTTAATAGAAATGGATGAATTAGAAGTTAAGAGACATCCAGATTTAATTGTTAATGTTGATGAATTTAAAAAAAGTTGTACTGATGAAGTATTTGATAATGACCTAGAAGCGGTGATTGCCGATGCTAGATATAAATATATATCAGATAATTTCTCAACAGTTAAAACTGAAAATAAAAATACTAAAAAAACTAATTTATCAAAATCAGATAAAATCGATAGGGTTTTAACAAACAAATGGGCCGGTATTCCAATCTTCTTAGTGATTTTATTTTTGATTTTTCACCTAACATTTTCAAGTAATTTATTCTTCTTGGGTGGATTATTTAATGAAAATAGTCCGGTTTGTTTTGAAGGTAGTATCTTTGAAGACTTAATTTGGACTAGTGATGGTATAAATTCGCCAGGTGTAATATTACAGAATTTAATGATAAATATTACCGATTGGTTAACAAGTGTCGTTTCAGGATGGCTTTCATCATCTGAAGCATGGGTAAGCGGATTAATATGTGATGGAATCTTAGGTGGCTTATTTGCAGTATTATCTTTCTCACCTCAAATTCTTCTCTTATTCTTGTTCTTTAGTATCTTAGAAGATTCAGGATATATGGCAAGAGTAGCATTTATTCTTGATAGAATATTTAGAAAATTTGGTTTGTCTGGAAGAGCCTTTATGCCAATGATTATGGGCTTTGGATGTTCTGTTCCAGCGATGATAAATACAAGAACTTTAGCTGATGATAAAGAAAGAATAGCAACTATTAGAGTAATTCCTTTCTTCAGTTGTGGTGCGAAGTTACCTATTCTTACTGCTATTGCTGGTGGTATAGTTTCATATTTTGGAATTTTAAATGCAGATTTAATTACTTATTCGATGTATTTAGTCGGAATGATTGTAGCAATTGTAACAATTATTTTGATGCGAAATACAACCTTAAAAGGTAGTGTTCCTCCATTTATTATGGAACTTCCTGCGTATCATGCTCCTCAATTTAAGAGTTTGATGATCCACTTATGGGATAAATTAAAACATTTTATTAAAAAAACATTCACAATTATCTTAGCATCTACAATTGTAATATGGTTCTTATCTAACTTTGGATGGGATTGGAGAATGACTGATATGGATGAATCTATATTGGCATCACTTGGAAAACTTATTCAACCTTTATTTACTCCATTAGGATTTGGTTCACAATTATTAGCGTTTGGTTGGGTATTTGCTGTTGCCGCAGTCACCGGATTAATTGCTAAAGAAAATGTTATTGCAACGTTCTTTACTTTAGCTTGTGCAATTGTATCGGTTAAATTCAATATTGGTAGTGACTTCTCTGAAGCTTTACAAAGCATAGATGAAACCTCAGTCGGTGTAATTGCAGATATTGTTAAGGCATTAATTGCTGATGTAAATGATAAAGCCAATCTAATTAATTCATTAGTTACTGCGTTACAAGAATTAGAAACTGATCCAACAGTAATTAATAACATCGTGAATGCGATTAATTTAAATGATGGTATATCTGCAGTAAGAATCTATCTTGAATCATTAAGTGTAGATGAAAACGTAATGAGTTCAATTCTAGATGGAATTAATACTATCATAACAAACAAAGAAGAGATGATAAATTATATTGATATACTATTTGAATTTCAAGCGAGTGAAAAGGGGGTATCAGAAGCTGTTGCTATGATACAAGCAACGGGTATAACAGTCCCAGGTTTAATTTCATTCATCGCCTTCAATATGACAACTATTCCTTGCTTTGCAGCGTGCGCTACCGCGAAAGCTGAATTACCAAAGAATAAATTCTGGTTTACAATTTTATTCTGGGTATTAACTTCTTATATTGTTTCCACAATGATATATCTTGTTCTTTCTTATACATGGACTATTGCAATATTTGTAGTGCTAATTGCACTTGTAATTCTAGCGATATATCTTTATAATCATAAAGTTTTAACTAAAAGAAAAAACTAGGGTAAAATATGGTTGAAACGATAGTAATAATTGCTGTTATAAGTTTCTTATCATTCATGGTTGGCAGATATATTTATCGTAAAATAAAAAAAATGCCGACTGGTGAATGTCAATATTGCTCACATAGTAAAAATAATTTAGTTAAAGAATATCGCAAAAAATATCCTA
Source organism: uncultured Bacillota bacterium (assembly GCA_902493275.1). Taxonomy (GTDB): domain Bacteria; phylum Bacillota_I; class Bacilli_A; order RFN20; family CAG-449; genus CAG-449. The sequence continues at coordinate 24,031 of CABUOQ010000007.1, forward strand.
AAAAAGACTCTTAATAAAAACAATCTCTTTATTAAGCTAAGTGATTAATTTCGCTTAGCTTTTTTAATTTGCATATTTCTAAAATTAAAATATTAATTTATAATATAATAAAGAAAAGGAGATAATAATTATGTCATTTATTATTACAATTGGACGTCAATATGGATCTGGTGGAAGATATATTGCTCGAGAATTAGCTAAGAGGTTAGACATCAAATTTTATGATAATGAAATTTTAGCAAAGGCAGCGGAAAAGTCGGGGCTATGCTTAGAATATTTAAAGGAAAACGATGAAAAAAAGGATTCCATTTTTGCTTATGTTGGAATTGGAAATTCTAATCATCTTACGGCTTCTCAAAAAGTGTCTTTAGCTCAATTTCAAGCTATAAGAGATATTGCTGATAGTAATGAATCATGCGTGATAGTTGGACGCTGCGCAAGTTATGTTTTACGAGATCGTGATAATATAATAAATGTTTTTATTAACGCTCCAATTGAAGAACGAATTGCCCGAGCGGTTAATTATTATGGATTAAAGCCTGAAAAGGCCCAATCGGTGATTCATAAAATGGATAAGAATAGGGAGAGTTATTATTCATTTTTTACAGATCAAAAATGGGGTAAAGCTGAGAATTATGATTTATGTATTAATTCTCAGATTGGAATTCAAGAGACTGTAGATATCATTGTTGAATTATTAAAAAAGAAAATTAAAGATTTATAATACTTTTTAATTCTTTAACAAATTCGTATATTTCATTTTTTGAAAGTCCGGATAATGCTACACGGAAATAATTTTTATTTAAAGGCACAATATAAATGTGCTTTTTTATTAAAGAATCATATATAAATTGTGAGTTTTCACAATAAATAGTAATAAAGAATCCTTTTTGGTAAGGAAGATATTTAATTCCATTTTCATCAAGTAAAGTTTTTATTATTTGACCTCGTTCAAATAATATATCTGAATTTACTTTGATATTTTCATTGATTAACGACAAACTTTGTTCATTATTTAAAACAGCGCTTAAAGAAGTTAATGCTGGTCCATTTGGGCAAGAATATACTCCGCGGGCCATATTAGAAAAGCTTGTCATGAAATTATCATAAATTTCTTTGTCATTGCAAAGAGCGAATAATGCACCTACTCTTAGTCCATACATTCCAAATGCTTTTGAGGCTGAAAAGGCGAATAATGGCAAGAAATTATGATCATCTTTTAAAATGTTAGTGAATACTCGATGAGGATTATTGTCTTCTAAATCATAGCATAGATAGGCGATATCGAATAAAACAGTGATTGAAGTGCGCTGTCCTAAATCATCGAGCATCGAAAATAATTGTTGATATTCTTCATCATCTAAACAATATCCGGTTGGATTTTGACAAGGATCATTTATGACAATTAAAATTCTTTTTTGTTTTGATGCATATTCTTCAATTTTTTGTTTTAAACTTAGAATATTAAATTTATTTTTTTCGTTAAATAGTGAATATGTGTCTGTTTTTATTTCAGATTTTTCAGCAATTAAAAGATAATTACTCCACATTATAGACGGTAATAAGATAGTTTCACCTTCATCTAAGTAATTAGAAAAAGATATATGACATGCCCCTGTTCCCCCTAGTGTTGCTCCAAAAGGAATTAGATATTTTTTTACTACAAGTGGATATAAATCTTTAAAGAGCCATTTTAAAACACCGATTTTAAAGTTTAAGGATCCATATAAACTCGGATAAGATAAGTCGTCACAAATATGTTTATTTAACGATGAAGTTACTTCATTAACGATGTTCAAAGTCTTATTATTATTTAAGAAAACTCCGATCGAAGCATTAATGACTTGGTTTCCTTTAGCTATATCTTGTTTAGCTAAATCCGCAATTTTTAAAATATCACTTGTTTCTTTATTGGCAATCGCCCTGTTTGAAGTATATTTGTCCATAAAATTATTCCCCTGAATAATTAGATTATATATCTTAATAAGATTGATAAAAACAAATAGTTATAAATTTTTAAAACTATGTTAATACTAACCTTAGGGATAAATAACCCGGAAAGGATATGTTATGAAAACATCAAAAAAAGTTACATGCAGACCATGTAAAGAAGAAAATAATTGGGAGATTGAAACTCCAGGTGGAAAAGTACTTCCTAACCACTTTGATACAAAAAAGGAAGCTGTTAAAGCTGCTAAGAAGTATGCAATGGAAGCAGGAGCAGAATTAGAAGTTCTCAATAAAACTAATCGTTCACAAAAACAAAGCAAAAATAGTAAATAATTCAAAGGGATGAATTTGTTTCATCCCTTTAAAATAAAAAAATATTTGAATAGAAAATTATAAATAGGTACATACTTACTATTGAGGTGAAAGTAAAATGAAAAATTTCTTTAAAAATATCAAAAACTGGAGTTCATCAGCTAAATTAGGAACGGCAATTGCTTTAGGAGGCGCGGTAATAGTTTCTTCTAGCATTCTATACGCAGCTAATCATCCAATTACAAATGATTCTTCCAATATTACCAGTGTAATATCTTCAAGTAGTGAGAACCGTCCTTCAAGTGTGGATTCAATTTCTAACGTCGATAATAAAGTGGAAGAAATTGTCCGCCCATATACTGTTGATTGTACAATTGCCCATTATTTTTATGATGAGACAGATGATGCAGAGACTAGACAAAAAGCGATTGTTTCTCTTCCAGGAGCAAATAGAACTTATGTACTAAGTGAAGGCTGTGACTATGTCTATAACGAAGAGAGTTTCGATATTGTTGCATGTGTCAGTGGAACAATTACTGATAAAATATCCGATCCAACATTTGGAGAAATTGTTATCCTAAGTCACGAAAATGGAGTTAAATTCATATATGCTTCATTATCTGATGTAAAGGTTAACAAAGGTCAAGAAGTTTCACAAGGAGAAGTGATAGCTAAAGCTGGTAAATCATTATATACATCTACTTTAGGTGATTCTTTGCATTTTGAAATTTGCAAGAATGGTAAAAATTTAAATCCGGAGAAGCTTTACACAACATCAATCGAAAATTTATAAAATCTTTTAAAAAATTGATTTACATCTCTATATATAATGTAGAGGTGTTTTTTTATGTTTGTTTGTCCAATTTGTCATAATAGTGATATCCGTTATATCGCTTATAAAAATAATGAGCCATATTGTAGAAGATGCATAAACTTCATTGGAAATAAAGCTGATACATCGCTAATTAGAAATGATAATTCCAATTATGAGATCAATTATGAATTATCATCGGAGCAAAAAGATATTGCCTTAAAAGTTAAGCAATCATATATATCTAAAAAAAATACTTTGATTCATGCTGTGTGTGGTGCTGGAAAAACTGAACTAATTTTTGAAGTTGTAGCTTATGCTTTAAGTCGAAATCAGCAAGTTGGATTTTGTGTTCCTCGCCGAGATGTGGTAATAGACTTAGTTGATAGATTTAAAAGCTCCTTTAAAAATAGAAAAATAACAATCGTGTATGGTGGACATACTGAAAAATTGCAAGGTGATATAATTTTATTAACAACTCATCAATTATATCGGTATGAAAATTATTTTGATTTATTGATAATCGATGAAACTGATGCCTTTCCTTATCAAGGGAATTTTGTATTAAAATCATTTTTTTATCGGTCTTTAAAGGGAAATTATGTGATGATGAGCGCAACCCCTTTAAACAGTATGATTGAGCAATTAAAAAAAGAAGGTGGTACATATTTATCGTTATTTAAAAGATACCATGGACATGAGATGCCAGTGCCTAAAATTTTAATTAGACCATTTATTAAGCTATTTATTTTAATCAAATATATGAAAAAATTTATTGATTTAAATAAACCATTTTTGATATTTTGCCCTACGATAGATGAATGTGAAAAATTGTTTAAAATAGTAGGAAAATTATTTAATAATGGCAACTTTGTTCATTCAAAGAAAATAGATAGAGAAGAAGTAATTTCTGATTTTAAAGTAAGAAAATATGATTTTTTATTAACAACGACACTTTTAGAAAGAGGGATTACTATAAAGAATTTACAAGTTATCGTATATGATGCTCAATGTTTGATTTATGACGCTAAAACTTTGATTCAAATAAGTGGACGAGTTGGTAGAAAAATAGATTCGTATGATGGGGAGGTGATTTTTATTAGTGATTATATAACAATGGCAATGATACAAGCTAAAAAGGAAATAGAGTCCGCGAATGAAGAATTATTGTGTAGTATGCTTTAAATTAATTCAGGATAAATCTCTATCAATAATAATAAATAAAGATATATGTCTTTGTTTTAATTGTTTAAAGAAGATGAAACCAAAGTTTAAATTATTAACTATTGATTCATATAAAGGATTAGGGCTTTATGAATATGATGGAATGATCAAAGATTTATTATTTCAATATAAAGGATGTGGTGATATCGCCTTGAGAAATGTATTTTTTTGTTATTTTTCGCTATTGTTACGCATTGTTTTTATAAATTATATCATTGTTCCAGTGCCTTCATATTATCTCAAAGATGAAAAAAGAGGATTTAATCACGTAGAAGAAATGTATAAAATCATGCATAAAAGAATTTATAAATGCATAAAGAAAACTAAGGACATAAAGCAGTCGGAACGAAATTACCAAGAAAGAAAAAAAGTGAAAAATTATTTTGCTTTTGTTGGCGATAAAACTGTTTTATTCCAAAAAAAAGTATTAATTGTCGATGATGTTTTAACGACTTCAATGACTATGAGAGCATGCATAGATTTAATTAGACAATGTAATCCTAAAAAGATTTTGTTCTTAGTTATGTCATATACTTGTCGAAAAAATTATAAATTTGACGATTAAAAAATGTGTAAAAAGCACAAAAAAACTTTTATACTAAAATTGTAGTTAAGCTGCAGGAAAGAGGTGTACTAATGGTAGGAAAAGTAAAGTGGTTTAATGCTGAGAAAGGGTATGGATTCATCAATCGAGGAGAAGGTGAAGATATATTCGTGCATTATTCTCAAATTATGGAAGATGGCTATCGTAGTTTAGACGAAGGTCAAGAAGTTAAATTTGATTTAGCAAAAACCGAACGTGGATTACAAGCAAAAAAAGTCTATAAGATGAATGTATAAAACCATAAAAAAGCAAACGAGGAAAATTACTTGTTTGCTTTTTCAATTAATACTTAATTAATAATATTTCACTTTAAAAATATCTAGTTTTATGCTATAAACATACAAAGAAGGATTTTGATAAAGTTATATGTTATTTGGCAAATATGTAAATAAATTTTATAAAAAATATTTTGTCTCATTTCTTTTTGGGATAATCTTTTTGATTTTAGTAGATTTTGTTCAATCAAAAGTACCTGAATATATAGGTGATTTAACTGCAAGATATGATGAAGGTATATTAACTACTGATTATTTAAATAAAATATGTTTATATATTTTTTTGATAGCAATATTTATGTTTCTTGGCCGTTTTATATGGCGAATTTGCATATTAAAAACATCTTATAAGATATCAACTGATTTAAGAAAAGAAATGTTCGATAAGTCAGAAGTTCTATCGCAAAATTATTATCATAAGAATAAAGTTGGCGGAATAATGTCGTATTATACTAACGATTTAGATACAATTCAGGAAGCTTATGGTTGGGGAATGGTCATGCTTGTTGACTCTTTAGTCTTAGGTGGATTGTCATTTTATAAAATGATTAAAGTTAGTTGGCAACTAGCGCTTATTTGTGCGATTCCTTTAACAGCTTTATGTGTTGCTGCTTATTTTATCGATAATAAGATGGAAAAAATATATAATGAACGTCAAAAAGCGTTTGAAAAAATGTCTGATTATGCTCAAGAATTATTTTCTGGATTACGAGTTATTAAAGCATTTGTTAAAGAAGCAAAAGAAGCAATTCGTTTTAAAAAAGTTAATAAAGAGAATCAACAAAAAGATCTTTCGTTAATTAAATTTTCAGCTTTATTAGATACTTTAATATCCATATTAATTGAAATGATGTTTGTAATTGGAATGATTGTTGGTGGAATCATGATTTATAACAATTTATTTGATAGGCCTGGATTTGATTTTTCTCGAGCGCAGATGTTAGAGTTTATTGGATATTTAGATATGATAATTTGGCCAATGATTGCTTTAGGACAAATAGTTGCTTTGCGTTCAAGAGCTAAAACTTCTTTAAAAAGAGTGTCTGTTTTATTAGATGAAAATGTCGATGTTAAAGATGAAGAAAATCTTATTCCATTATTGGAAATAAAAGGAAAGATAACTTTTAAAAATTTTTCTTATGCGTATCAAGGTGAGACCATAGAAGCTTTAAAAAATGTAAATTTAGAGATTTTACCCGGAGAAAATATAGGTATAGTAGGTAAAATTGGCTCTGGTAAGTCGACATTAGTAAATGCTCTATTACGGGTCGATAATGTTAAAAAAGGAACGCTATTTTTAGATGATCACGATATTATGGAAATTCCAATAAAACAGGTCAGAGATAATATAAGTATGGTTCCACAAGACAATTTCTTATTTTCAACTCCAATTTCTAATAATATCTCATTTTCAAATGAAAAAATGTCTGAAGATGAAATCATTGAAGCGGCTGAATTTGCTGATGTACACAATAATATCAAAGAATTCATCGATGGATATCGCACGCTTTTAGGTGAAAAAGGGGTGACTCTTTCTGGAGGACAAAAGCAAAGAGTTTCCATCGCTAGAGCGTATGCGAAGCATTCTCCAATTATGATTTTAGATGATTCAGTGTCAGCTGTTGATGTTAAAACAGAAGAAACAATTTTAAAAAATATTAAAGAAAAAAGACATGGAAAAACTACCTTGATTGTGGCATCGAGAGTTTCTACAGTTGCTCATCTTGATAAAATTATTGTTATGAATCAAGGGCGCGTTGAAGCTTTTGCTAATCATAATGAGTTATTAGAAATATCGCCAACTTATCAAAAAATGGTTCATTTACAAGAATTGGAAAATGAATTAAATGAGGGTGAAAAAGATGGAAAATAATAAAATTGATATCACACTTTCAAGAAAATATTCGGATAAAGAAATAATTAGGCGAACATTGCATTTTATGAAACCAGTATCTAAAAGATTTCTATTAGGTATTTTTCTCATTTTGTTTAATGTTGTTTTAAATGTTTCTTTACCATATATATTAGGTTTATATACCAATGTAATAGATGAAAAACAGATGACATCGGCCTCTATTAATGGAATAATCTTTTTTAGTGTCGCTTATTTCTTAGTTATTATAATGAACATGCTTTTAAATTATATTGAAGTTGTAATTTTACAAAAAGCTGGTCAAACAATTATCTTTAATATAAGACAACAAGTCTTTGAAAAAATCGAAACATTTTCACATGAGCAGTTATCGTTAATTCCAATAGGAAGATTGGTTACAAGAGTAACAAATGATACGAATTCATTGAATGAATTGTATACCACGGTCTTAGTTAATTTATTAAAGTATTCATTAACTCTGGTTGGAATAGTGGGGATGATGATATATATTAATCCTCTTTTGAGTTTATATATGCTCGTATTTATGGTATTAATAGTAATTGTAACAATTATATATCGTCATTATTCTAAAATTGCTTTTAGAGAAGAAAGAAAACAAGTTTCGAATTTAAATACTTTCTTATCTGAGAATTTATCAGGTATGAAGATAACACAAATATTTAATCAGGAAGAAAGAAAACAAAAAGAATTTGATAAAACAAATAAAGCTTTATATCGGGCAAAAAAGATGGTTATGAACGTATTTTCTTTTTATCGCCCATCAATTTCATTTTTATATTATGCTGCGATTGCAATGGTATTTTTTGTGGGATTCCCTATGGTAAATGAACAAAAAGTATTTTTTAACAATGTATTTAAATTTGGTCAATTGGTGTCATTTTATTCATATTCAAATCAATTTTTTGGACCTGTACAAAATATTGCAGATCAATTTGATCGTCTACAAGCTGGTATGGTGGCTAGTGAAAGAATCTTTAATATTTTAGATATGGAGTCGACAATTAAAAATGAAGATGAACCATTACATATCGATACTTTTAAAGGAAAAATTGAATTTAGACATGTATATTTTGCTTATGAAAAAGAAGATTGGATTTTAAAAGATGTATCATTTATTATCAATCCTGGACAAACAGTGGCGTTTGTTGGCGCAACAGGGGCAGGAAAAACAACGATTTTATCTTTAATCGAAAGAAATTATGATATCCAAAAAGGACAAATTTTAATAGATGACATCGATATTAAAAAAATTGATTTGTCATGCTTAAGAAAAAAGATAGGTCAAATGCTGCAAGATGTGTTTATATTTTCAGGAACAATTAAAGATAATATTTCTCTTCGCGATGATAATATCTCTTTAGATGAAATTAATGAAGCTATTAAATATGTTAATGCTAATCAATTTATCAATCGTTTGGAAAAAGGCCTAGATACCGAGATAAATGAAGGTGGTAATAACTTTTCAGCTGGTCAAAGACAATTAATATCTTTCGCAAGAACTGTTGTAAGCAAACCTCAAATTTTGATACTTGATGAAGCTACCGCGAATATTGATACAGAAACAGAAGTATTAATTCAAAATTCGTTAGAAAAAATGAAAAACATTGGAACGATGCTTATAGTTGCCCATCGTTTATCAACGATTCAGCATGCCGATAATATAATTTGTTTGAATCATGGTGAAATAATCGAACAAGGAAATCATCAATCATTGTTAAATCAAAAAGGGTATTATTACAAATTATATAAATTACAATTTGAAGAGCGATAAAAATATAATAATTTTGTAATTTATTCACTTAATGTTCACATTAAGGTGATGTTTTTATCTTTTTATCTTTTAAGATAAAAGATTATCATGTATAATTAATAAGAAAATACGTTTATGGAAAGGAAAACATAAAATGAGTTTTGTAGATAAATTATTAAGAGTTGATGCAAGAAGATTAAAAAAGATTGAAAGAATAGCCAATGAAGTTCTTTCTTATGAAGAAGAAATGGCTAAATTAACTGATGAAGAGTTAAAAGCAAAAACTCCATATTTTAAAGAATTATTAGCCCAAGGAAAGACAGTTGATGATATTCTTCCTGAGGCGTATGCCGTTGTGAGAGAAGCAGATAAGAGAGTCCGCCATGAATTCCCATTTAAAGTCCAAGTTATGGGTGGTATCGTTTTAAATCAAGGCGATGTCGCTGAAATGAAAACTGGTGAAGGTAAAACTCTTACTGAAACTATGCCAGTTTATTTAAATGCTTTAGAGGGTAAAGGTGTTCATGTCGTAACCGTTAATGAATACTTAGCATCTCGTGACTGTGAATTAATGGGAGAAGTTTATCGTTTCCTAGGATTAACCGTTGATGTAAACTTAAGAGAAAAAGATACTGCTGCTAAAAAGCAAGCCTATTTAGCGGATATTACTTATACAACAAATTCTGAATTAGGATTTGATTATTTAAGAGATAATATGGCTCAAACGATAGAAAGAAGAGTCTTAAGAGGACTTCATTACGCGATTGTTGATGAGGCTGACTCAATTTTAGTTGATGAATCGAGAACACCATTAATTATTTCTGGAGGAGAAAGAGCTTCTGCTTCAACGTATATTTTTGCTGATAGATTCGTTAAATCTTTGAAGAAAGAACGTGACTTTACGATTGATATTAAGACAAAAACTTGTTCATTGACTGATTCAGGTGTTGATGCTGCTCAAAGAGCTTTTAATATTAAAAACTTATACGACTCATCAAACCCAGCTAACCAAGATTTAGTTCATAGAATCCAACAAGCTTTAAAAGCAAACTTCGTTATGAAGAGAAATGTTGAATATATGGTCTCAGAAGGTGAAATCCATCTTATCGATCAATTTACAGGCCGTGTTTTAAAAGGCCGTGAATATTCTGATGGTTTACAACAAGCTATTCAAGCTAAAGAAAATGTTAAAATTAAACAAGAAACAATTACCATGGCAACGATTACTTATCAAAATTTCTTTGGATTATATGATAAGTTAGCGGGCATGACTGGAACTGCTAAAACTGAGGAAGAAGAATTCCAAAAAGTTTATAATATGAACGTTGTCGTCATACCTACTAATAAACCTATTATGAGAATTGATGATACTGATATGGTTTATGGTACTGAAACTGCAAAATACAAAGCTATCGTTAATGAAATTAAAAATAGACATGCTTTAGGTCAACCAATATTAGTTGGTACTGTATCTGTTGAAAAATCAGAAATGCTATCAAAATTATTGGACAAAGAAGGATTAAAGCACGAAGTTTTAAATGCTAAGAATCACGAACGTGAAGCACATATTATTGAGCAAGCCGGTCAATTAGGTGCAATTACAATTGCTACAAATATGGCAGGACGTGGTACTGATATTAAATTAGGTGAAGGCGTAAGAGAAATAAAAGATACTGATCTTGTTAAACATGCCGCGGGATTATGTGTTATAGGTACTGAAAGACATGAAGCTAGACGTATTGATAATCAATTAAGAGGACGTTCTGGACGTCAAGGAGATCCAGGATATTCACGTTTCTTTGTATGCTGTGATGATGAATTAATCTTAAGATTTGGCTCTGAAACTTTAAGAAATGCATTTATTCAATTGGGAGACCAAGGATTAGATAATAAGATGGTTACAAACGCTATTACTTCAGCTCAAAAGAAAATTGAAGGTCAAAACTTTGATACAAGAAAATCTTTGATGGATTACGATGATGTTTTGAGACAACAAAGAAAAATTATGTATGATCAAAGAGATAAGGTTTTATATTCCGAAAGTATTTATGATACGATTTGTGAATATTTCCATAATACCGCTAAAAAGATTATTAATGCTTCGTTAAATGGACAAGAAAAAGAAAAATTCCTTGATGCTAAATTATTGAAAGCTAATATTGAAGGCAAATATTTACCAGCTAATTCATTTAATGAAGAAGGTTATAATGATGCACCATTAGATGAGGCAACAGATGATATCGCTTCGTTATTATTATCATATTATAATCAAAAACGTGTAACTTGGCCTGAAGGGGCGGCTGATCAAGTTGAAAAGATGGTTGCTCTTTCTCGTATTGATCGTAACTGGACAACCCATATTGATTCTATGTCTAAATTAAGAGAAGGAATTCATTTGAGATCTTATGCTCAAACAAACCCTCTACAAGATTATGTTAAAGAAGGTTTCCAAATGTTTGATGAGATGATAGAGACAATCTCTGATGAAGTGACTTTAGGATTAATTAGAGCTCAAGTCAGAATGAAAACACCAGAAGAAATCGAAGAAGAAAAGCGTAGAATTGAAGAAGCTAGAAAAGCTCGATTAGGTGAAACTGAAGAAACTACTAAAAAAGAAGATTCAGTTAATCAAGACAAGGAATAAGACTTATGCTTGAACTTTTTGAAATTAGAAATATATTATCAACTTTGAAAGGCTCAATGGTAGAGTTAGGTGACTCTCTTTGACCTAGCTTCACTAGCTAAAAAATCAGAAGAAATTGAAAAGCAAATTAATAGTAATGGCTTTTGGAACAATCAAAGAGAAGCACAGAAAATAATTAATAAATTTAATACTATAAATGAAGAAATAAAAACTTTTAATTCTTTAAAAGAGCAATTAAATGTTTTAGAAGATACATATGCATTAATTAAAGAAGATTATGATGAAGAGATTCATCATAGTCTTTCTGATGAAATCAAAACTTTAAAAGATAATTTTGAAACTTTTTCCACTGAAGTCTTGCTTACTGGAGATTACGATAATTCTAATGCTATTGTGGATATTCATCCAGGAGCTGGTGGAACCGAATCTCAAGACTGGGCGGAGATGCTTTATCGTATGTATATAAGGTATTGTGAGAAGCATAGTTTTAAAATTCAATTAATTGATTATTTAGAAGGAGAAGGTGCTGGAATAAAGAGTGTATCTTTTTTAATTAAGGGTAAACTAGCATATGGATTACTAAAAAGTGAAAAGGGAGTTCATCGTTTAGTAAGAATTTCACCATTCGATGCTTCTGGTAGAAGACATACTTCTTTTGCTTCGGTTGAAGTCACTCCTGAAATTTCTTCTCAAATAGATATAACTATTGAAGAGAAAGATTTACGTGTGGATGTTTATCGTTCATCTGGAGCAGGAGGACAAAATGTCAATAAAACTGATTCAGCTGTAAGAATGACCCATATTCCAACTGGAATTGTAGTTACTTGTCAAAATGAACGTAACCAAATTAAAAATAGAGAAATGGCATTAGGCATTTTAAAATCACGTTTATATTTGCTTAAGCAAGAAGAACAACGAAAAAAACTCAGTGCAATTCAAGGCGAACAAAAAAATATTGAATGGGGTTCACAAATTAGATCGTATGTTTTTTGTCCATATACGATGGTTAAAGATCATAGAACGGATTATGAGGTTGTGGATGTATATAAAGTCTTAGATGGTGATCTCGATTTATTTATTAATGCCTATTTGAAAATGGAGGTTAAAAACAATGCCAAAAACTAAAAAAGAAATATTTAAATTTATAATTAGAATATTAAAAATTATTATCGGTTCTTTTTTATTAGGATTAGGCAATGGCTTGTTTATGATTCCTTATTCTATTATTGCTGGAGGAGTATCAGGTATCGGAATAATTATTGGTAAATTATGTTCGATTTCAGATATAACTCTTATGATTACATTGATTAATGTGGCATTTTTTATTTTAGGATGGATTTTGTTGGGACATAGTTTTGCATTAAAAACGGTTATTTCCACAATTGTTTATCCTTTAGCTATCATCATTGGTACGGCTTTATATAATGCGGGATTAAATTTTGGAATAGTAGAAGAAATAGCTAACGATAGCATGTATTATTTACTCGCAGCTGTATTTGGTGGAATATTTATTGGTGCGGGTGTAGCTTTAACTTTTTCAGGTGGTGGTTCAACTGGTGGAGTAGATGTTATAACTTTGGTAATCAATAAATATACGGGAATTAAGGCTTCTAGATTATCTTTTTTTGTTGATGCAGTCATTATTTTGCTAGGATTAATTGTTAATCCTTTTGATAAATTATTAGTTGGTATTATCTCTACATTTACCACTTCGATAATAATCGATAAATTATTCGATAGTGAAAAGAATGTTGTAGCTAATGTTATCTCTTCTAAATATGATGAGATAAATAATTTTGTTGCAGATAAATTAGATCGCACAACGACGATAATTTCGGCGGTAGGAGGATATTCTTCTAATGAAGTTAAATTGCTTCAAATCGTATTAAATTATCAAGAATATTATATTTTAGAAGATATTATTGCTAAAGTTGATCCTCAAGCATTTGTTTATATCACTAAATCCTATTCTGTTAAAGGTGAAGGTTTTAAAGCACATGTTTATCGCAATAGGAGAAAGAATAAAAATGAAGGAAAATAAGTTTGAGTTAGTTTCCAATTATAAGCCTACAGGTGATCAACCAGAAGCTATAAAAGAATTAGTTGAAGGTTTAATAGATCATAAGAAATTTCAAGTTCTTCTTGGAGCGACAGGAACAGGAAAGACATTCACTATTGCTAATGTTATTGCACATATTAATAAGCCAACCTTAGTCCTAGTGCATAATAAGACTCTTGCAGGTCAGCTATATTCTGAATTTAAAGAATTATTTCCTCATAATAGAGTCGAGTACTTTGTATCAAACTTTGATTTTTATCAACCAGAAGCATATATGCCTTCTACTGATACATATATCGAAAAAAATGCGGTTATGAATGATGAGATAGAATTAATGCGCGCATCTGCAATTAATTCGGTTTTGGAAAGAAATGACACTATTATCGTAGCGTCTGTCGCCTCTATTTATGGATTGACTGATCCAGCTGAATATCGTTCATTAGTTTTCTTTTTACATGTTGGTGATGAACTTGACCGCAAAGAGATATTTGCAAAGTTAATTGATGGTCAATATACTCGTAACAATTTAGAATTATCTCCAGGTAATTTTAGAATTAATGGTGATGTTTTAGAAATTGCTCCAGCATCCACGAGTGAATTCATTATCAAAGTACTTATTGATGAATATGATACTATAGAAGAAATTCTAGCGGTTAATCCAGTATCAGGTGAAGTTTTGCACTCGTATGATGAATTTCCAATATTTCCTGCTCATGAGCATGCCTCTACTCAAAATAGAATTAATGAAGCGGTAATAACCATTAAGGAAGAACTTAAGCAGCGATTAGATTATTTCCATATCCAAGGTAAACTTTTAGAAGAAGAGCGGTTAAGTCAAAGAACTAATCGAGACATTGAGAGTTTATTAGAATTTGGCATGTGTTCTGGAATTGAAAATTATTCACGTCACATTGATAAAAGAAAAGAGGGAGAAACACCATTTAACTTATTTGATTATCTACCTAAAGATTATTTATTAGTCGTTGATGAATCGCATGTTACTTTACCTCAGATTAGAGGAATGTATAATGGTGATCGTTCTAGGAAACAAGTACTAGTGGATTATGGATTTAGATTACCTTCCGCTTTAGATAATCGGCCTTTAAATTTTACTGAGTTTGAAAACAAGATTTTTCAAGTCATCTGTTGTTCGGCAACGCCAGGCGATTATGAACTTGAAAAGACTAATCATGAAGTCGTGGAGCAGATAATTCGTCCAACTGGACTACTTGATCCAGTAATCGAGGTGAAAAATGTCACTAATCCTGTATATGACATTATCGGAGAAGCTAAAAAAGTTATTTCTAAAAATGAAAGAGTGATGATTGTCACTTTAACAATTAAAGATGCTGAAAACCTTACAGCGTATTTAAAAGAGCAAGGATTAAAAGTTGTCTATTTACATAATGAAACTAAGACTCTAGAAAGAACAGAAGTTATATATAATTTAAGAAAAGGTAAATATGATGTGCTTGTTGGAATTAATCTTTTGCGTGAAGGTTTAGATATTCCTGAAGTATCACTTATTTGTATTTTAGATGCAGATAAAGAAGGCTTTTTGCGAAGTGAAAGATCTCTTATTCAAGTTATTGGAAGAGCCGCGAGAAATGAACATGGTCGCGTTATTATGTATGCTTCTAAGATGACTGATTCAATGAATAGCGCTATTTGTGAGACAAATAGGCGTAGAGAAATTCAACAAAAATATAATCAAGAGCATGGTATAATTCCAAAGACAATCATTAAAGAAATTAGAATGCCACTTAAGATTATTGATAATGTTACTAATAAAAACAAATCAAATAAGATGACAAGAAAAGAAAAAGAGGCATATATCAAAGATATTGAAAAACAAATGAGACAAGCTGCGCGCGAACTTGATTATGAGAAGGCTGCGGAATTAAGAGATATTTTGTTTGAATTAAAAGGTGAATAAAAAAATAGCACTCAAGCATGTGCTATTTTTTATTTGAGAGGTTGTGGTGCTCAAATATAATTAATTGCCGAATTTTTATAGCTTGAAGCAATTGCACCTAAAGTGAAGATATTGCTAGTCTTTCTTCATATGCATCAGCATAATCAAAGACTAGTTCGCTATGAAGATTATACTTGTTGATAATTTTTTCATAGTGTTTATCTTTACATAAACGAAGAACAAGATTATTCTTTCCAATTAAATCTGAAGTGATATCAATAATTAATATTTGACTATTAGAATGGATTTTGGTTACTTTATTGGCTAAAGAAATCAAAGTGTTAAAATTTTCTTTGTTTGTGAAATAGATGATATCTAAATTGGAATTTAACATCAAATCCATAGTATATATAATTTGTCCTAATAAAGATTTGCTGTTATTTATTTCGATAATATTTTCTTGTTCTAATAATAATTTATTTAAATTAGTTGTTACATCGGTTAAAAATACTTGTTTCATAATGATTGCCTCCAATAATTACAATATTATTTTATTACAAAACTGAGGATATTGAGCTCTATTGATGATTTTTAAGTTCTACTCTTAAAAAAACTAGTAGTAGAGTTATAAAAAACAGCTCTACTGAGAGTAGAATATAATAAAAACATATTGAATGATATCATTTTTCATGTTAAATTAAATGCATGGATGAACAAAGAATAAAAAACAATATTGCTAAAAATATGATAGCTTATCGTAAAAGATGTAATTTGACACAAGCTCAGCTTGCTGAAAAAATCTCTTATTCAGATAAAGCTATTTCAAAATGGGAAAGAGCTGAAGGGGTACCAGATACTTTGGTATTAGTTCAACTATGTGAAATATTTGGAGTAACCTTGAATGATATGATAAGTGATAAGGTAAAACGAAAAGCTCCATTTTTCTTGCGTAATCGATTAATAATTTCACTATTATCTGTTGTTTTAGTTTGGCTTGTTGCTGTCATTGTTTTTGTAATCCTAGGTTTAATATTTCCGGATGATAAAAATCTATGGCTAAGTTTTATTTACGCTATTCCAACATCTTTTGTTGTATGCGTTGTTTTTGCTTGTTTATGGGGAAACAAAATATTGAAATTGATTTCGATAACTGGACTTATATGGACTATTTGTTTAGGAGTTTTTATTCCTTTAAACATGTTTAGTATTAGCGATAGTAATTGGATGGTGTTTTTAATTGGAATTCCAGTTCAAATATTATTTATATTTTGGTTTTTATTGAAGAAAAAAGATAAGAATGTTTAATCAATCATTGTATTAAAGATAATTGACTAAATATGATTATTATTTTAATATTAAGTCGAAGTTAGAAAAAGGAAGAATAAAAAATGACATTAGTTAATGATTTAATGAAGTTTATTGATAATAGTCCTGTTTCTTTTAATGTAATCAATAACGCTAAAAGCATTCTATTAGAAAATGGATTTAAGGAATTAGATGAAAAAAAGAATATGGTTCTAGAGAAAGGAAAAAAATATTTTTTGACTAGAAATGGAACTTCTTTGATTGCCTTTAAAATCGGTGATAATATCGACGAAAACTATGGATTTAATTTAGTGGCATCTCATAGTGATTCACCTTGTTTCAAGGTTAAACCTGAGTTTGAAAAAACAACTGATATTTACAATAAAATAAATATTGAGCCTTATGGGGGAATGATTTGCTCAAGTTGGATTGATAGACCACTTTCTCTTGCAGGTAGGGTAATCTATAATGAAAACTCGACCTTAAAAACTAAAATT
This sequence comes from uncultured Bacillota bacterium, assembly GCA_902493275.1. Taxonomy (GTDB): domain Bacteria; phylum Bacillota_I; class Bacilli_A; order RFN20; family CAG-449; genus CAG-449. Next base: position 41,271 of record CABUOQ010000007.1, read on the forward strand.
ATATCTTTAAAAAAGGAATTATTAATGATTCCTAATGTTTGCATTCATTTTAATCGAAATGTCAATAATGGTTATATATATGATATGGCAAAAGATATGCAAGCTTTCATTGGACAAAAATTGTCGAAAGATACAATTAAGAAAATAATTGCTAAAGAAGTCGGGTGCGATGAAAATAATATAATTAATTTTGATTTATATTTATATAATACTCAAAAAGCTTTGCTCTGGGGAGTAAATAATGAATATATTTCTTCACCACGATTAGATGATTTAGAATGCGTGTATACATCATTAAGAGGATTTATTGATTCTAATCATGATAAAAACATCAATGTTTTAACTATTTTTGATAATGAAGAAGTTGGTTCTTCTTCGCGTCAAGGCGCGGATTCTGATTTCCTTGATAATATTCTTTTAAGAATAAATAATTCATTGGGATATAATCATGAAAATTATATGCGTGCTCTTTCGTCATCATTTATGATTTCAGCGGATAACGCTCATGCAGTTCATCCAAATTTCCCTAATTTAACTGATGAAACTAATCGAGTCTATATGAATGAAGGTATCGTAATTAAATTCAACGCATCGCAATCTTATACATCGGATGGATTTTCATCATCATTGCTTCAAAAGATACTAAAAGAAGCTGATGTTCCATATCAATTTTTCACCAATAGATCGGATATTAGAGGGGGATCTACTTTAGGTAATATTGCCACAAGACACACCTCAATTTTAATGGTTGATATTGGTTTAGCTCAATTAGCGATGCATTCTAGCTATGAAACAGCAGGTAGTAAAGATATAGAATACGCTTATAAAGCCTTCAAAAAATTTTATGGAAGCCATTTTGTGTTTAACCAAGATGAAGTGGTAATTGAATAATTATGACAATAGTTGAAAACATTGCTTTGATATTAAATTATATAATGTTAGGAATAATTGCTTTATGCATTATCTTATATTTTATCAGAATAATTTATGTTTTTTATGGTTTTAAAAAGCTAAAAAAAGAAAAAGATGTAGACATTTATTCTTCATTCTGTGTTTTAATTCCGGCAAGAAATGAATCTAAAGTTATTCGCAATATATTAACTTCGCTCATTAATCAAAAATATGATATGCAAAAAGTTGATGTATATGTCATTGTTGAAGACGAACAAGATCCAACTGTCGAAATCGTTAAAGAATTTGGGTTTAATTATTATGTTCGTCCAGATTTAGAAAATAAAATGACAAAAGGATGGGCTTTAGATCAATGCGTCAGAAATATCTTTGACCAAGGAAAAGTCTATGATTCATTTGTAATTTTTGATGCAGATAATATCTTACAAGATGATTTTCTTTTATCTTTAAATAAAGCGCGTATCAATCATCAAATTAAGGTGGGATTTGGTAATAGACAATCAACCAATTATTTTAAAAATGTCATCTCAATGTGCTCTAGTATTATGTTTCAAATGGTTAATATTTTTGGAAATAAAGGAAAATCGCGGTTCATTAATAAAATAATACTTTCTGGTACAGGATATTTTATTGATTATGATGTCATAAAATCAGCAGGTAGTTTTATTTGGCATGGTTTATGTGAAGATACAGAACTATGTATCTATCTATACGCTAAAGGAATAAAATGCGGATATGTTGATGAAGCGATATTTTTTGATGAGCAACCTACTTCATATAAAGAAAATTTAAAACAACATACGCGCTGGGTGTGGGGTAATCTATTTGCGGATATGAAGCAAAGACCTTTAGTTATGAAATCTTTTTTGAAAGACAAATCTGATCGTCTAGCTAAGATGGATTTCTTGGTGTCTAATGTGCCAATTGGAATTATGATTATCTATAGTTTTTGTAACGCCTTTATTCAATTTTGTGTAGGAATAGCTTATTCAATTGTCAATAAAGTTTTTTTGAATAAATATTATTTTATTGGTTTAGGTGTAGTTTTAATTTTTTATTTAATATTTACGATTATTGCTTTCCTAGTGGTTATCATCAATAGAAGATATCTGACAAAAGCTAAGAAAAGATTAAAAGTAGTTAGTTGTTTAGTGTTTTTCTTTTACATGGCTGATTTTGTGACAGGATTTGTCTTTGGATTATCCAAAAAGAATCGAACATGGAAAGAAATTAGACATTCAGGAAAATAAATTACTCCACAGTGACAGACTTAGCTAGATTACGAGGATGATCAATATCATTTCCTTTAATTTGACTAACATAATACGATATTAGTTGTAAAATCATAAGTTCTTGAAATATTATTAGGTCTTCATCTGTACCAATTTTGAGAGTGATATCATCTTCATTATGAGGGAGATTTTCTTTAATAATATTGATATTTATCGCACCTCGAGATGATGTTTCTTTGATGTTTACTTTCATAATAGAATATAAATAATCTTGGCTGATTAAGGAAATTACTAAAGTCTTATTGCTTATTAATGCTAATGTGCCATGCTTTAGTTCTCCTGCAGGAAAACTTTCAGCATGTATATAAGAAATCTCTTTTAATTTAAGAGAGCCTTCTAAGCAAAGAAAATAATCGATATTTCTGCCTAAAAAGAATACATGCTCAAATGTTGAAATCTGCTTAGCTTTGGCTTTTAAACTCTCTTGGTTTGATAATATATCGTTTAAATTTTTTTGTAGAATGCTGATCTTTTGAGAATCTATTTTATTGTTGGAAATGGCCTTAGATAATAAATAAAAGACTAAACTTTGACTTAGAAAAGCTTTTGTGGAGGCTACCGAGATTTCTTTTCCCGCTAGAAGGGAAATATTTTTATCACACAATCTAACTAATGTGGAATAGGTTGAATTGCATATGCTTATGCATTTGTAGCCTTTAGCTTTAGCGATTTTAAATAGATTAATAACATCTAGAGTTTCTCCTGATTGGGAAACAAAAATAAATATATCTCCTTTTTGAGTTAAAGGAAAATTATATATTGCTTCAGAAGAGAGAATTTCTTCACATTCTATTTGAGCATGTTTAATTAAAAAATAACGTCCAATTTTACATGAATATAGACTTGAACCACAGCCACATAAAAAAACTTTGCGAGCCGATTTTATCATTGATAGTATTTCTTTATCGATAATTATTTCATCGTTAATACAATATTCGTCGATGATTTTTTTTATTAAAGAAGGTTCTTGATGGATTTCTTTTTCCATATATGATGAAAATCCATCTAAAGAAGTATCATCTATTGAAGATGTAAGACGAGAAAATTTAGGATTGACGACTTTGAGATTTTGAAATATAGAAATTTTATTTTGGGATATATAGCCAAATTCATGATCTTCTAAGCTATAAAAACTAGTAAATTCTTTATCGATGTTGATGATATCTGAAGCTAAGGCAATATTATTTTCACCTTTTAAAATAATTAATGGAGTAAGATTTTTTATAAAATAAATCTTATCTTGTTCTTGATGATCAATAATTAATATGGCATATGATCCTTTTACAATTGATTTAATTATTCTTAATGCTTCAATCGTTGAATGATTGTAACTAAGATATTCTAATAGATTAGCAAAGATTTCGCTATCAGTTTGTGAAAGAAAAAAATAATTAGAAAGATATTCATTTTTAATTTGTTCATAATTTTCGATAATACCATTATGAACAATGCTAAAGCGCTTATGATTAGAATCATGAGGGTGCGAGTTCTCTTTAGTAATAGCACCATGAGTTGCCCATCTAGTATGCCCAATGCCGATATTTGATTTTATATTTGGAAGAATAGCCTCTAATGATGAAACATTACCAATATTTTTATAGGTGACAACATCTTTATTACTAACCAAAGCTATTCCAGTTGAATCATATCCGCGATATTCTAAATGATGAAGTCCCTGCATAATTTTTTCTTTGGCATTATAATTACTTCCAATATAGCCGATTATTCCACACATTTATTTTGTCTCCTCGTCATAAAATGGATATTTATAAGCGTAGTTTTTTTTAGTTATCTGCTGACTTCGTGCAATTGCAAAACTTCCCTTTGAAATGGAATTAGTAATAGTGGAGCCCGCGGCAATATAACTATGGTCTTCAATTGTTATAGGGGCGATAAGATTTACATTGCATCCAATGAAAGATTTATCACCAATTATTGTTTTAAATTTATTTTTACCATCATAATTGACGCTGACAACCCCACATCCAATATTGCAATCATTACCTATTTTACAATCGCCAAGATATGTTAAATGAGATACTTTAGTTCTATTTCCGATCATGCTATTTTTTATTTCAACAAAATTACCTATTCTAACATTTTGACCGATATATGAATTATTTCTTATATGAGAGTATGGACCAATGGAGGTGTCTTTATCAATTATTGAATTAGATATATTTGAAAATATGATTTTTACATTTTTCTTTATATGACTACTTATTAAATTATTGCAACCTTCTAAGGTAACATTGTCTTCAAAAGTACAATTCTCATCGATAATATTTTTGTCGTAATCATCTACGTTTAAGTGATTATCGATTATTTGAATATAAGTAATTAATCTTTTTTTTATCTCGTTAATCACATTAACATCTTGATGACAGATAAAGACTCTTAAATATTTTTCTGTTCCTGAGCGATGTAATACTAAAGATAAATCGTTTTTATATAATTCTTTATAATGCTGCAATAAATCTTTAATTTTAGGATGAGTAATTATATTAGTTCTGCTCTTAACTAGTAAATTTAATGTTTCAGAAGGAAATTTTTTATATCCCTTAAGCGCATTATCAAGAGAGTATTTATTGAATATATTTATAAGTAAAATAGCATTTAAAAGGCCATCTCCAGTTGGTAAGTAATTATAATTTATAATATGTCCAGAATCTTCACCACCAAGTGATAAATTATTATTTATTATTGATGTTAAAATATTTGAATCACCTACATCGCTTAAGATAATTTTATAACCTAAATCTTCTAGACATTTTTGACTTCCTAAATTAGAAAAAGTTGTTAACACTATAGAGTTATTTATATTATTTAAATACTTAGCAAAAATATATATTAAACTATCTCCAGTAAAAATTTCATTATTATAAGATAGAATAATTCTATCGCCATCACCATCAAAAGCAAATCCAAAATCATATTTTTTTTCTTTTAAAATCTTTAATAAGCTATCTGGATGAAGACTGCCACAGTTTTTGTTAATATTGGTGCCATTAGGATTTTTATTAATTATTAAATTCTCAGGATTAATTTTTTTAACAACATCTTCAATATATGAAGATAAGGCACCATTACTTGCATCAAAGATAACTCTATTGTTTGATGGTGTTATATTAGACAATAAAAAATCAAAATATTTTTGACGTAATTCATTGTTTAGAATTATCTTTCTTTGCTTTTTACTGGTTATTTCAATTTTATCGATTTTATCTTCAAGGAGTGTGATTTCATTTTGATTTAGCTTAAATCCATTTTTAAAGATTTTTATTCCATTATATTCGCTAGGATTATGTGAAGAAGTTATCATAATGCCTAGACAATTTTCGACTAATGACAAATAACAAATTCCGGGTGTAGAAATTTCTTGAACACTTATTATTTCTTTTAATGGTAGGTAATCTGTTAGAGTTTGCTCAATAATCGGAGAAGAAATTCGACTATCTCTACCAATAATTATTTTTTTGATATTGAATACATCAAGACTCAGAGCAATTTTTTTGATAAGATTGAGCTTATCATCATCAAATATAAATCTAATTCCATCGGTTCCAAAATATTTATTCATAGGCTTTTATCACAATAATATATATGTTAAATGATATTAAAATGTGCCAATAAAAATAAAAAGCAAAAAAAATAAGACACATGGTCTTATTTTATAAAGATAATCTTAATATGGATTTATTTAGCTTTTTTAGCCCTTAATACAATTGAAATTAAACTTGGAACAACTAATACTAATACAGTGACTAATAAGCAAGGTAATAAGCAATACCAATAAGTAAATAACTCATACAGCACACCGCTAATCATTAATAATAAACCAGAACAAACCAAAGATGCGCCAACAGTATCATTAACCTTATTTACAAGTTTAGATAAGAAAATCATCACTAATCCGATGACAAATCCACCTAAGAAGAAGTAAGGAATTTCAATAGTGCTACCGGATGAATAATCATTATATTCAAGAATGACAGATAACCAAGTATAGAGAATAGTAATGACAGTAATTATTCCCATAATTGTATTCTTTAATGTTGTAAAAGGAACCTCACTATTTGATTTTTTATGTTCAATGGAAGAAACAACATCTTGAGTTGTAAAGATAATTGCAATCGCTTCAACGATTAGAACATATTTAATAGGTTCGAAACTATTTCTTAATGCATTGACTGTTAAGTCTAAACCAAATACTGGATAATTTTTATCAATGACAGCGATTACGATAATTGCTGCGATTAATGAAAGAGTATTGGCAACTAAATAATAAATTGATTTTCTCATAATAACTCCTTTTGCATGAAATAATTAATTAAATAATTAATCACTTTCACCAAACACTACAATGATATTAACTTAAAGTTAAAAAAAATACAACAATCTACTTTAAGTTTTTAATATGTTTTTTTAAAAAATAAAAAAAAGCATGAATTAAATTATAAAAATTTGTTTTTTTGGCAAGATAACAAATATTTTTTACTATTAGGTCAACTTAATATTAGTTTTATTAAAATATAATTGGTAAATAGTAGAACTAAGATATTTATTATAACTAGATAAATAATGTTTTTCTTTTTTAAAGATATTGCTAAAAAATAGCAATGAATAATTATCAATAATAAAACATCGATAATAGCTAATAATAAATTTTCAAATGCAAGAATTAAAGGTAATAATATAACGCTTAAAAAAATACTTAAGACATATAAAGATTTAATCACTTCATTTTTAAAATTGATTTGATATAAATAATTCCATGTTCCTAAGACAATTAAATATAAACTAGCTCCGATTAACAAAATGAAATTAGAAAGTTTTAAATTTTCATTTATTTCTTTTAATGTTGATAATTCTTTCTTGAAAATTATAATTTCTAGTAATCCTAAAACAAATGGAAAAAATACTAAAAGCTTCTGGATTAGTTTATTTTTATTCATAAATATATTATGTGAATGAAAATAAAAAAATATTAAAAATTATTTTTACACGATGTTAAATTATTTTCTTGCATTGTTTTAGTCAAAAATTTATTATTTATATTAAATAAAAGGGGGATGAAAATTGTGAATAAAAAGAAACTGGGTTTATTTTTCTGTTCAATTTTTACACTTATAAATATTTATGGATGTAATAATGCCAATTCCAGCGTTAATAATTCATCTCATCAAGAAATATCACAAAGCAGTAGTCAAGAAGATATCCATATCCAAAGGATCACAATTACAACACAAGTAAAAAAACTTCGTGTAGGTAAAACATTGCTTCTTGAATATGAGGCATATCCAAGTAATCATATAGATACTATCAACTTTGCCTCTAATAATGAAGAATGTGCATCAATTGATGAAAATGGCTTAATAACCGCGTTAAAAAAGGGAACAGTTACATTTACTTTGTCTACAAATGGCATTGAACTTGCTCGATTTGAATTAGAAATTATTGCAGAAGAAGCGCAAATATTAAATTTATACGCTAGTCGTGAAGAAATTAATGTTGGAGAAAGTTTGCTATTAGAACCAATAGTAACACCAGAGGATTGCTTTTATGAATCAATAGAGTATTTTTCTAGCGATGATAAAGTCCTAAGCGTTGACGAACAAGGTTTAATTACAGGTGTTTCTGAAGGTAAAGCAACCATTACTGGAAGAATAAAAAAAGATGATGGTAATTATTTAAGTGATGATATTGAAATAATAGTTCGTCAAGTAAAGGCTAATAAAATTATTATTTTAAATAAGATAAATAGTCTTTATGTTGGACAAAAATATAATCTAGAATATAACGTTTTGCCAGAGAATACATTTGATAAAAGTGTAAGTTTTATAAGCAGTGATGAAAATGCGATATCAATTGATGAAAATGGCGTATTATCCGCGAAAAAAGTGGCTAATAATGTTCTTATTCAAGTGGTTTCTAAAGTAGATGCATCTATTTTTGATAGTTTTAGTGTCAACATTATTTCAAGTTATGATCGCCATCAAAATGATTTAAATATTAAATTAGATGAATCTTTATTAAAAGAAAAACTTTATACTAAAAAAGTTAATTTTAATTATTCTAATAAAAAAGCCACTAGTGAGATTAAAATAGAAAAAGAAACAGATTTTTTCTCTAATCCATTTAATGTAACCAAACAAAAAAAGACAACAATAGAATCAGAATCAACCATTATTTCTTCCACTAGTCAATATCGTGGATATAATGATGATGAATCTAAATTTTACATTGTCAATTTTGATGAAGATCATCAAAAAAATACAGGTATTATAGAAACTGAAGTCAATTCGACAAATACAGAAGAAGTGTTAAAAGAACAAGCCTCATTATTTTATGACAATGAAGCAAATACGTATGGTATATCTGGATATGTAAAGTATTTATTATCTTCTGTTCTCCATTTTGGAAGTATATCTTCTGAAAATAAATCTATAACCTTATCAGGAAATCAATATACGATCACTGGTGAAGAAGAAAAAAATTCATATGATGGCACTATCTATTGTGAAAAAACACTAGATTTAACCTTCAATGATGATAATGAAATTACTGAAGTTAATTACAAATCATTTGATTATAATGAAGAGGGCTATTCATTATCTGAACACAAAGTGATTGACTCAACAAATTTTATAAGTTCTATCATAATTGACATTAACACGGAATATGGAATTAAAAGTAAAAGTAATGATAAGACATATGATCCAGAAAACTTCTATTTTAGTGAATTTAGTATTATTCCTAATGAAACATCTTTAAAAGAAAATAGTTATGAATTTGAAGCGGAAAGAAATATTACTTTTAAACTTGATGACTATCTTCCTCGAATGGCAAGTGAAAAAAAAGATGCCATAACTATAAAAGAGATTGTCACTTTAGAGGGTGAGAATGTTGTTACTAAAAAAAGTGATATGAGCATAAGAACGTTATCACCAGGTAGAGTAGAAATTATTTTCTCTACCTCCAAAAATGTTACTTATAAAATAGAGATTACGGTTATCGCAGTCACACCGACTAGTATTGATCCATTATTTAATGGTTCATATTTTTCAACTACTCCTAAAGAAATGCTAATTGGGGATAGTGCTACTTTATCAGCAAGAGTATTTCCTCAAGGAGCTTTACAACAATATACTTTAGTAGCCGATAATGACATTGTAAGTATTATAGATAATGGTGATAATACTTATACTATGACGGCTTTAAAAGCGGGAACAGCAACATTGATTTTTAAAGTAAATGATACTTTGTTAGTAACAAGAAATGTCATCGTAAAAGAACCAGTTTCAATTGAATTAACTGATGAAGAATTTGCTGCGACAATAATAAAGGGACCTTATACATCAACTTGTTCTCATAAACATACATTGATATTTAATGCGGATGGCACTGGTACTTTGCAAACTCCATCCTATAGCGGATATGTATCTTTTGATTGGAAAATAGAAAATTTAACCATTAAGTTTAGTAATATCGTTGATCACAATGAAAAGTATTTCGAACATGTTTTTGCTATTGGTGCTCAAAAATTAGCTAAAGATAGTGATGGAACAAGCATCGTTATCGCTTATGTTTATTGCGATTATCAAGAAACAAATATTACGTATAAGCAATAATAGAAAGGAATAAAAATGAAAAGTAAATTAAGAATTTTATCAACTATGCTTTTGACTATAGCATTTTTAAATGGTTGCGATGCTCCAGTTAATACTTCTAGTGTCTCTAGTTCAGAAAGCTCTATTAGTGAGAGTCAAAGTCAAGTAGTTACTACTCGTAGATTGGCTGTTAGCAAATTTCCTAAACGCACTTATGAAGTTGGTGAAGAATTATCACTCAGTGGATTAGAAGTCAAATTATATACCACTACTAATGGTGAAACTGATGCAGGCAAAGTTATAAAAGATATTATAACTGACCCAAGTGAAGGAACAAAATTAACTGAAATAGGATCGATAGTGATTAATGTCACCTGTTCTGATCCAGAAGTTTTAGGTACAACATTTACGATAACGGTAAATGATAATGCGACAGTTGATCAAGTTAGTAAGAAACTCACCGTAACTGCTTTACCAAATAAAACGGAATATTATCAGGGTGAAAAATTTGATTCGACTGGTCTTTTAATCACGATATCAACTATTTTAAATGGGGAGATAATCTCAGTTGATGCAACTACCGATTATGTTTTATCTACTAAAGATGGTGAAGTGTTAAGTCAATTTCATCCGGCTTTTAAAATTGATGTAACCTCAACTAAAAGTAATATTGAAGGCACATCTTTTACTATATATGTTGAGGAATCTGAGCAGACTGATCCAACACTTCCAAGTGCAATTGATGTTTTTTCATATTTAAGAAATAGTAGAAATTATACCTTTGAAGTAACAGATTCATTCCGCCAATGCACAAATAAATTATATTTCGATGAAAAATCATATTATTTTGAATCAAGTAAATCATATTATGGGGGATATGGATTTGCTGAAGCTAATAATAAAGTGTTCAAATTTACTTATGTTGATGGTGTAGTATCACCAGATATTCAATATCGTAATGGAACGACGCCAGTAACTTCTTTATACTCTGGTGAAGCATTTAAATCTTTTGCTAATATGTCTTTAGATAATTTGCCAACGGAAATTGTTACAGGTAATTCATATCGTCTTGATTTACAAACTAATCAAGATAACGTGGTTAATTTTATTAACATGATGAATTATGGCGATGTAGTTTCTTTTAAAGATGTTCAATCTGTAATGATTAGTGTGACTGGTGAACATTCTATAAGAATTAAAATGAAAGTCGATTTTTCTTATTCAGGTGTTAAGACAATACTTGGAGAAATTAAAGATGTTGAATCCACTACCAGTAATAAAGTTATAAATACTTATCTTAGTAATGGCGGTGGATGCAAAATACTTGATGCAATTCCAGATAAATTTAAAAAATTAATCGAACAAGTTCAAAAGTCTAAGAATTATACTTTTACAGTTAAACATTTAGGAATGGAAAATAAAGTTAAAAACGATTTTGTTGATCGTTATATTGAAAATGCCTGCTATAGTGAAGACCATTTAGATAGTGATAATTCCATCGGTTATGCGGCGTTTGATGATACTATTTTCTCTTATACCATAATTAATGGACAAGTTGTTGCAGGAGACTATGTCTATGATATGTTTGGAAATAACTATGGCTCAATTTATGAATCAATTAATTCTTTTAGCGATTTAGATATCTTTGCTTTAGATACAACTGTAGATGGTGAAAAATTAATTGTTAATGATGATATTAATAAAAATGTAATATGTTTAAATACTACTAGAAGTTCATTGAGAAATAATGAATCTTTACTCGACAAAATATACTTTGAATATATAGATGAAGTTTCTTTAAAAGTTGTCGTTGATTTTGGTGAATATGGTAAAGCTGAAGGAATTATAACTGATATAAACACAACCACTATTCCTGAAATTACCGCCTTTTTAGAAGCTGGACATGGACCTTTATATAATGCTGCACGTGAACATCTTTCTGATATTGTTTTAAATATGAGAACAAATTATAATTATACTGAGGATTTAGGATATACTTCTTCGCAAGAGCATATCGGTAAAATATATTATCTTTCCAATTGCGTTTATATCGATTATGAATTAAATGGCTATGAAGATTATGGATTTATCGATTATAATGGTTCAATATATAATTTCACAACCACGGAAGTAAATAATAATAAGACTCTAGTTTTAGGTGATGTGGCTAAAGAAAATGCTTCTTTGAAGAATACGAATATGTTCCCTGCTAATAGCTTAAGCATTTTTGAAGCAATAGATAGTTTGGAATTTAGCATTGTAAACGGATATTTTACTACAACAGATGATTTAATTACTGGTGAAGTTTGTGATTATATGAATATGTCAGACTATAAAGATACATATGAACCTTATGGGGCTGGGTTCGGGTTAGAGTATAATGAAGCAAATCCATCTGAATCAATCTTGAGTTTAATCTACTTTGTGACTTTAAGTGATGGATCTTACGCTCGAATTGAAAACAACTATTCATCGTTTAACACAGTTTCATTATCGTTCGTCGAAGAATTTTTAAATAAGTGAGGTAAAGTTCATGATTAAAAAAAATTTGTTATTTGTTTTAAGTTTAGCTTTATGCTTTTCTTGTAATAAGCAAATAACTTCGTCCTTATCTTCTGTTTCACAATCGACTCTGCTAGGAAAAGAAGAATTAATTAATGCTTTTGTTAGAAGTGATAATTACACTGTTTCATATGAATTAACAAATAATTCAACAGTTATCGTTGGTAGCGCTAAATATACTAAAGAAGGTGTTTATACTGTATATACGTATGATGAATATGTTGAAGAAGTAGGATACGCAGAAAATGAAGAAGGTATATTTAATTTTACCATTTTAGATGATAACACGGTTAAAGCTACTTCGGTATTATTTGGCGATGAAAAAGGCAATGCGTTACATAATCTATTTACTAATCATTATGTTCCATCATTGAATATGGTAGATTTGGAATCTATGGATTTAGCGGATGTTAAACCAACTGATTTTATAGTTTTGCTTTCTATTTGTGGAATTGATTATAGCAAATATAGCATCAGTTCATTTTCACTAGAACAAGAACAAACTAATTTAGTTTATAGGTTTGGAATTCATAATTTAGGATATTTAACGGTAACATTAAGTGATCTAAATAATACTATCATTGCTGATTTAAAAGAATACATAGCGATTGGTGGTAGTTATGATAAAACATCTGAAAAGATTAATTCATTGATGTCTTCATATAACTATAAGTGTTATCTTTATGACAATAAAGATGAATTATATGCCATAGAATATTACCATCCAGATTATTATTATACTGAATACGCTTCATCTAGCATCCCTAATAGTGGGTTTGTTGGTATCCCATCAGGTCATCAAAATGTTGTTTCAGGTATTTATGCGATTAATGGAAATAAAGATAATTTATCTTTAGGAGATATGGTAACCATAAAAACAAATGATTTGAGAAAAGAATTTACATTTCCTACTGATTTAGGCATTATCCAAAATTTTTCCTCATTAGAATATTCTAAAGCTAATGATGCCTATGTGTCTGATGATTTATCAATGGCCTTAGAAATTTGTCAAGCATTTGGTTTAGAAGAATATGTTAATGAACTATATCCATATGCTTCGGCTGTTAGATTTATAGAAGATGATACTAATATTAATGATTCGAAAGTATCTATATGGTATATTTTTCAAAACACATCTAATGGTGAAATTGGAATATATGAAAAGACATTCACAGAATTTAATTCCGTCAATCTTTCTTTCATAACTGATTTTGTTAATCAATTATAAAATTTTAAAAAAATATTTAGCATAGCATACGGCTATGCTTTTTTTATGATTGTTGTGAAAGTTGGTTACATCTTTGTTTAACTATTTTTTTTATGTAATAAATGTTATAATTATTTAGCAAAAAGATATTTTGCTTAAATTTGTGGAGGCTAATATGCATTTAGGCAATGATAGTAAATATGATTTAAAAAATATTACTCCAATTGGTGATTCAAAACTAACAAATAAGAAGTTACTTTGTTTAGGTTCTTCAGTTACTTTTGGTGAGACTTCACAACATATTGCCTTTGGTGAGTATATCTCGAAAAGAAATAATATGAGTTTATTAAAAGAAGCAGTTAGTGGGACTACATTAGTCGATATCGATGACCAATCCTATGTAGCGCGTTTAAAACGATTAGATAAAAATTTTAACCCAGATATTTTTATTTGTCAGTTATCAACTAATGATGCGACTAAAAATTTGTGCTTAGGTAATATCGATGATCAGATTCCAGATACAATTTCAGGTGCGATAAATTATATTATAAATTATGTGAAAGAACATTATCATCTTTTGCCAATATTTTATACTAATCCTAAATATGATAATGACAATTATCAAAAAATGATTAATAGATTATATGAGATAAAAAAAATAACTAATATTAAGATTATAGATATGTTTAATAATGAAAACTTTAATAATATTAGTGATGAAGATAGAAAATTATATATGGTCGATGATATTCATCCGAGTAAGGCTGGATATTTATTATGGTGGACACCTTATTTTGAAAAAAAATTGAAGGAATATATAGATGAATAATATTGAAAATAAAAAGAACATTTCAAATTCACTTTTAATCGCATTATTACTTTCAATTGCGGGTGGATTTTTAGATTCATATTCATATTTAGTTAGAAGTGAGACGTTTGCTACTATGCAAACAGGCAACATGATAAATTGTGTTCTAAGATTATTAAATAAAGATTTAACAGGATTTATGTTTTTATTGCCAGTACTATCTTTTTCCATCGGAATTATAATCGCAATTTTGATAAATCATGGACTATCTAAAAAGAATAGTTGTTTTAAATACATTTCACTGATTATCGAAATATTATCAATGGTTGCCGCGGGATTTATTCCATTAGGTCAATTTAATTTTATTGTCACGATGTTAATTGCTTTTACATCGGCAATTCAAATTGAGACTTTTAAAGATGTCGAGGGAATGAGCTTTGCATCCACTATGTGCACGGGTAATTTAAAAAGTGCGATGGAGAATATTGGAAATTTTATAGTTAATCACCAAAAAGAGAATATCATACGATGTTTAAAATACATCTTGATTATTATTACTTTTTTATTCGGAATAACTATCGGATATGTATTTGTGGGTCTATTTAACCAATATGCTATATTATTTACTATAATTATCTATGTGGTAGTTTTGATGATATTATTAATATTTAATTTTAAAAATAAAAATAAAGTTCTACAAAATAGTTGATATATATTTTATAATCTTTTTAGGAGAAAACAGTATGAAAAAAATTAAAAAATCATTTATTATGGCCCTGTCATTATTGGTTATATGGGGATGTGCAAAACCTTTGACACCTGAATATATTGAATATGCTAGTCCAAATTATCTAATAGTATTTCATAAACTTTCTTTAGGTTTTAAAAGTGAAATTAGAAATAAAATAGATGAAGAATCTGGCTGCCTTGTTTGCTCATATAATAATCAAAAATCATACATATATGTTGATTATTTGGAACAAGGTCACACGATTATTTCTAATAAGTTGGAAATACAGATTAAAAATTCATTGATAGGCGCAGGATTAAGTAATGTTAAAATGACAGGAACAACTTATTATGCGGTTAAATATTTGCAAGAAAAGTATCTTCAAAGTGTAAGATTAACATATACTTATCAAGAAAAAGTCTTTGATAATGGAGAATATAAAGATGTTGATAACCGCGGAATCATTTATTTAATTAATGATGATGAATATAATTCATATATGTTAATGACCAATCTATATATTGATGAGGATAGCCAAGATTTCTACGATGAAGTTTTTGATTTAGCCAAAACGTTTTCTTTTGTGAATGGAGACAATTCAAATGGACTTTAAAGAAAGAATTGAATTATTAACAAAATTATTAAATCAATATGCATATGAATATTATGTTTTAGATAAACCTACTATCTCAGACTATGAATATGATAAGCTATATCGTGAATTGTTAATTTTAGAAAAAGAATATCCTGAGTATGTTCAAATTGATTCGCCAACAAGAAGAGTTGCAGATAAAGTTTTGGATAAATTTGATAAGATTACACACAAAGTTAAAATGATGTCAATAGATGATGTATTTGATTTTGAAGAAATAAAAAAATTTGATAATGATATTAAAAAGATTGATCCACATGCCATCTATAATTGCGAATTGAAAATAGATGGGCTATCGGTTTCTTGTGTGTATGAAAATGGTTTATTAAAGACAGCATCTACAAGAGGAAATGGAACAATTGGAGAAATAATTACTGAAAATGCAAAGACAATTAATTCGATTCCATTAAGAATAAAAATACCTCTTTCAATAGAAGTTAGAGGTGAGATTTTTATGCCTAAAAAGTCACTTCAAAAATTAAATGATGAACGCCAAGAACAAGGGTTAGAATTGTTTCAAAATTGCCGTAATGCGGCTGCAGGAACAATAAAATCTTTAGATAGTAAAGTTGTTGCTTCAAGATCACTTGATAATTTCATGTATACTTTAATTGATAATGATAAAGGCGATGTTGAAGAACAATCAGAGGTATTAAACTTTTTGTCATCATTGGGATTTAAAGTCAATAAAGAAGGTAAAAAATGCCATAATGTGGAAGAAATTTTTGAATATATCAATTATTGGAAAAACCATAAAGATGAATTGTCATATCCGATAGATGGTGTAGTTATAAAAGTTAATCAATTAGAGGATTATGAAAAAATCGGATACACGGTCAAGTGTCCAAAATGGTGTATCGCTTATAAATATCCAGCGGAAGAAGCTAGTACAATTTTACGAAAAATTACTTTTCAAGTCGGAAGAACAGGGGTGGTTACTCCAGTAGCAAATTTTGATACGGTATTTATATCTGGCACAGATGTTTCACGAGCAACACTTCATAATGAAGATTATATAAAATTAAGAGATATTAGAGAAGGAGATACAATTCGCGTTAGAAAATCTGGTGAAATAATCCCTGAGGTATTCGCTGTTGATTTTTCTAAAAGAAAAGAAGATAGTATGCCATTTGAAATGATTAAAACTTGTCCTATTTGCGGAGAAAATTTAATAAGAAAAGAAGGAGAAGCTGATTATTTTTGTGTAAATGATAATTGTAAAGCAAGAGTGCTTAACTCGATTATTCATTTTGCTTCTAAACCAGCGATGAATATTGAATCTTTAGGTGACAAATTAATTGAAAATTTCTATAATGAGGGATTAATTAAAGACATCGCTGATATTTATCATTTGTTTGAGAAAAAAGAACAATTAATCCAAATGGAAAAATTGGGTGAAAAAAGTGTAGAAAATATCATTTCATCGATTGAAGTTTCAAAATCTATGAATTTAGATAAACTATTATTTGCTTTGGGAATTAAAAATGTTGGCGCTAAAGTTGCCAGTGTGGTATGTTCAAAATTCTCGACAATTGATGAAATCATAAATGCTAATTATAATGAATTAATCGCTATTGATGATGTGGGAGAAACTATCGCTAATAGCATTGTAAATTATTTTAAAAATGAGAAAAATCTATTATTAATTCAAAGGCTTAAGGAAGCAGGGGTTAACATGGTGTTTAAAAAGAAGGATACTATAAATGGAGCTTTTGCTCATAAAATAGTAGTGTTAACTGGTAATTTAAAGAATTATACTAGAGAAGAAGCCACAAATTTGATTGAACAGCATGGTGGGACCACTACTTCAAGTGTCTCTAAGAGAACTGATTACGTTTTAGCGGGGGAAAAAGCTGGATCAAAATTACAAAAAGCCCAGGATTTAGGAATAAAAATTATATCTGAAACAGATTTTGAAAACATGATTAAGTAATATGAAAGGAGAAATTAATTATGATATGTCCAAGATGTGGTAAAGAAATTGAAGATGGAGCAAAATTCTGCTCTTATTGTGGTAGTGAAATTGGAAATTATTCAATTCATTACGAAAAAGAAAATGTCCAAGAAGGAAAGGCTATTGGAATTTGCTCAATTGTATTTGCAGTGCTTTCTCCAATTGTAGGCTTGATTTTAGGAATTGTTGGAAGAAATGTATACAAAAAAGAAGAAAATATTCGATTGGCTAAAATCGGACTTTATTTATCTATTGTTTTTATTGTAATTAATTTTCTAGTTTTATTATTCTATGTTCCGTTTGTCATTAAACTGGCAACGGAAATAATGTCCTCTGCTTTTAATTCAATGCCTTATTAAAATAAAAGCTCATTGCTATTGATGGCAATGAGTTTTTTTAAGTGTGACGGGCATGTCATATATCTAACGGGTGAAAGTCCCTAGTAGGAAAGT